>DASYUS010000553.1:0-5008 GCA_036000945.1 Allostellaceae bacterium | reverse complement strand
GGCGGCGGTCGCCGGCGCGCGGAACACCACCGAGAACAACAGCGCCACCGCCAGCCACACCCCGCCATAGGCGATCGTGGCGACGAGAAAGCCGAGCATCCGCACGGTCTCCTCGGTGCTCGGCGGCAGCCCGAACAACAGGAGGCCGAGGCCAAGAACGAGTAGCCAGAGCGAGACAAGGCCGATCGTCAGCGAGAGAAGGCCGGCGAAGAATTTCCCCAAAAGGAGCGCGTCGCGGTAGATCGGCTGGGCCAGGATGCGGCTCATCGTGCGTCGGTTGAACTCGCCGTTGACCGCATCGAACGCCAGCGCGATCGCCACCAGCGGGATGAGGAAGCCCAAGAGCGCGATAAACGACGGCAGCGGCTCCTGCGACAGCGTCAACAGGCGCAGGAACAAGAACGGGCTT
Source organism: Allostellaceae bacterium (assembly GCA_036000945.1). Taxonomy (GTDB): domain Bacteria; phylum Pseudomonadota; class Alphaproteobacteria; order ATCC43930; family CGMCC-115725; genus DATARH01. Next base: position 4,599 of record DASYUS010000553.1, on the reverse strand, counting down.
TCGCCGATCGTCGCGCGGATCGAGCGGATCGCGGCATAGGCGGCGGCGATCGCGGTGAGGAAAACCAGCGCTTCGAGGATGCGCATGCGCGCGCTCGACAGATGGTCGGCGGTCTCCTTGGCGATGACGGCGCCGAGCCCGGTCCATGGCGAGCCGCGCCGACGCCCCGCCGGGCGTTCACTGGGCGGCATCGCGCGCCTCCTCGAAATACCGGTTGTAGACCTCGTTGAGGCTCGGCGCGGCGAAATGGATGCCGACCAGATCGATCTCGGCGGCTAGGTGCCGGGCAATCTCGGCGCGCAGGTCGCGCTGGCAATCGACGCGGTAGCGCTGGCTGTCCGGCCCAGGCCCGAGCGGCTGCACCCGGACGATCCCGGGCAATGCGACCAGGCGGTCGGCAATCCCAGCCGCGCCACGCACCTCGACATCGATGACATGACCGCCGCCGAGCACGCTGCCCGCCAGGTCGGTGACCGTGCCGGACAGCGCGATGCGGCCGCGATTGAACAGCGCGACCCGGTCGCACACGCTCTGCACCTGGTCGAGATGGTGCGAGGACAACAGCACCGCGGTGCCGTCGGCCTTGAGCCCGCGGATCATCTCGAGGAACTCCTGCGTCGAATGCGGGTCGAGCGCGGTCGTCGGTTCGTCGAGGATGGCGACGCTCGGCCGTTTCATCAGCACTTCGGCAAGGCCGAGGCGCTGCCGCATGCCCTGCGAGAATGTCGCGACGCGCGCCCGTCCGACATCACCGAGCCCGACCCGGCCGATCGCTTCGGCGAAACGCCGGTCGATTTCCGCGCGCGACAGCCCGGCGAGGCGCCCGGTATAGGCGAGATTGTCGCGCGCCGAGAGGCCGTCGTAAAAGCCGATCTGATCGGGCAGATAACCGACCCGGCGCTTCACCTCGAGCGGGTCGCGCAGCGGGTCGTAGCCGGCGACCAGCGCATGGCCGCCGGTCGGCTCGGTCAGCCCCAAGAGCATCAGGATCGTCGTCGTCTTGCCGGAGCCGTTCGGCCCGAGGATACCGACGATCTCGCCGGCGCCAACCTCGAGGTCGATGTGGTCGACCGCCAGATTGGCGCCGTAGCGCTTGGTCAAGCCCTCGGCCTTGATGACGACCTCGCCAGCCATTGCCGGCTCCTAGCGGCGGCCGAAGCGGGCGACGGCGAAGACGACGACGAGCAGCGCAACGGCGATGAACGCGATGCCGACCGCGCCCCACAGTGTCGAGGTCAAGACCGTGATGCGGAAATTCGCCGATTCGGACAGCCCGCCCGACGCGCCAGCGCGGATCGTGGTCTGGTAGTCGCCAGCGATCGCCTTTTCGGACGGGGTGAGCGTGACCTTCACTTCCTGGGACTTGCCGGCGGCGAGCTGCGGCACGGTTTTCGGATCGAAGCTCGATTTCCAGCCCTCAGGCGTCGTCGCGCTCATCTCGACATCGCGTGCCGCCTCGGTGCCGTCATTGCGCAATACGACGGTCAGCTGGCTGCCCTGGCCGGCATAGGCCTCGCCGGAGAGGCGCCCACCCTCACCCGAGACCGCGAGGCGCGGCTGGCCGACGATCGTCAAACTGACCGGCAGATCGGCGCTGACTGCTTCGGTTTTGGCGTGCAGCGTGAGCTTGTAGTCGCCGGCCGCGGTATCGCGCGGGATCGTCAGCGATGCCTCGACATCCTTCGACTTCCCGGCCTCAATCGGGATCGAGGTGATCTGCTGGCTGCCGTAAGCCTCGGTAAACCCGATCTGGAAGTTTTTCGGCGCGTCGCCACTGAGATTGACCGTCGCGTCGCGGCCGCTGTCATTGTTTACCGCGACCCGGTATTTGAACGACGTCGTCGCGGTCCCGCGCAGTGCCGGGAAGTTAGTGGTGAGCTTGAGCTTCGCCGGGACCTCCTCGCCGATCGTCAGGGTGACCTCCAGCTTGTTGTCATATTCGCGATTCTTGGCTTCGACCGTGAAGCGATAATCGCCGCGGCCGATCCCCGGCGGCGGTTCGAGCCGCAACTGCAGCCGTTCTTCGGTATCGGGGGCGACCTCGATCGCGCCGACCGGCTGGCCGCCGCCGAGGATCGTCGCCTTCCAGCCGCTCGCCACCTGCGGTACGGCGAGGCTCAGCTGTTGCGGCGGCAATTTGAAGTTGCGCGCCGACAGGTCGATCGTCGTGGTTTCGCCGGCCCGAACGGTCAGGACGGGATACCTGGTCGTCAGGAACAAGCCGGTTATGCCGGGGCTGTCCCCGGCCGCCTGCACACCGGCAGTGGCCACCGCGACCGCCAGCATCACGAGCAACGACACAACAAAGAGCCGCCGCAACATGCTCAGGATCCTCCCCCCGTGCGTCCCTGGCCCTTGTCTCGACCCGGAATCGCGGGTGCGGGCAGGACGCGGACGCGCTGACATAGTGCAGCGGCCGGCGAAGCCGAAGTTAAGTTTTTTTAATGTTCAGAACACGTTGTTGACGAAGCGGCTGAACCAACCCTCTTTCGCGGCCGCCGGGGCGCCGCTGCCGGTGACCAGCTCGTAGGCATCGCTGTACCATCGACTGCCGGGGTAATTGAAGCCCAGCACCGCCGCGTTGTCCTGGGCCTCCTTGATAAGGCCGAGCGCCAAATCGGCTTCGACGAGCCGCTCGAGCGCCTCGGGCACATGCGTCGTCGTCTGATAGTTGTCGACGACGCGCTTGAAGCGGTTGATCGCGGCCAGGTATTCCTGGCGCTTCAGATAATATCGACCGATCTCCATCTCCTTCCCCGCCAGATGATCGCGGGTGAAGTCGAGCTTCAGCTTGGCATCGCGGGCATATTTGCTGTCCGGAAACCGGCGCACGATGTCGTCGAGCGCCTTCAAGGCAAGCTCGGTCAGCTTCTGATCGCGGCCGACATCGACAATCTGCATGTAATAGCAGATGGCCTTCAAATAATAAGCATAGGCAACATCGCGATGCCCCGGATGCAGCGTGATGAACCGATCGGCCGCGATGATCGCCTCATCGAACCTGTCGCTTTCGTAGAGGGCATAAATCTGCATCAGCTGGCTTTTCGTCGCCCACGCCGAATAGGGATGCTGGCTTTCCACCTCGTCGAAAGTCTTGGCCGCGGTCTGGTAGTTCTCGGCGACGAGGGCGTCCATCGCCTTGTTGTAGAGGTCGTCCACCGGTTTCTCGATGTACGCCTCGTTCTTCGAATTGCTGCACGCCGCGAGCGTGATCAGCAACGCGGCGGCGGCCGCAACCGGCGGCGACAACAACAGACGCATTGGCCCTTGAACCCCACCCGCGATTCCCCGGGGACCCGTTATAGCACGGATCGCCGGCGCGGCGATGACCCGCTCAGGCGCAGGCGAGGCGGTCGGCGTTTGACCGGGAGAGGGCGCCGAAGTCGGTCGCTTCGGGCATCGTGGTCGCACACCAGGCGCTGAGGTCGGCAAACAGCGCGAACAGCAATCGCCGGGTCAGCGCATGACCCGACCGCAGGCCACGGAAATGTCCGATGATCGGTCCGCCGGCGAGGTAAAGGTCGCCCAACGCGTCGACCAGCTTGTGGCGGACAAACTCGTCGACAAAGCGCAGACCGCCGTTGTTCAGGACGCGGTTGCCGCTGACGACGACGGCGTTGTCGAGCGAGCCGCCGCGGGCGAGCCCGGCCGCCTTGAGCCGCGGCCAATCGTCGAGCAGGCCGAACGTGCGGGCCGGGGCAATCTCGTCACGGAACGTTCCGGGCTCAAGCCGCAGCGCAATTTCCTGTTGCCGGATCAGCGGATTGTCGAAATCGATCGCAAAGCTCATCGAGAAGCCGTGCTCGGGCAGCAGCGTTGCCGACGCACCGTTGTCGCTGACGCTGACCGGCTTCAGGATTTTGAGCCCGCGCCGCGCAGCGTCCTGGCGCACCAGGCCGGCGCGCTCGATCATCGCCACGAATGGCGCCGCGCTGCCGTCCATGATCGGCACCTCGGGCCCATCGAGTTCGACAAGCGCGTTGTCGACCTGGCTGCCGGCGAACGCCGCCATCAGGTGCTCGACCGTGGCGATCCGCATCCCCTCGCGATTCGACAGCACCGTCGACAGCGCCGATTCGCTGGTGCTGGCCCAGTTTGCACCGATTTCGACGCCGGTATCGAGCCGGCGAAACACGATGCCGCTGTTCGGCGGCGCCGGGCGCAGCATCATCGTCACCGGTTGGCCGCAGTGCAAACCGATGCCCCGGCAACCTGTGGCAGCGCCTAACGTGCGCTGCGGCGAAATCCCCATTTCCCCCAACATGCGATATGCCAAATGCAACGACCCCGGCGCGTAAACTATCGCGCCGGGGGCGATTGCCACAAATCAAACATTATTACCAATTGTTGCGTCACCACGCCGGTGCGGGCGCAACATCCGGGGCGAATGCCTCCACCCGCACCCAGGCCTGCCGCCCGCATCGGGGCAGGCCCGCCGCAGTCCCAACTCAGTTGGCCTGGCGACGCAAGAAGGCCGGTATGTCGAGCAGATCGTCTTCCTTGCTCAAGCCGGACCGCTCCTCGGGATCGAGCGGCGCGAGACGCTGCTGCGTCGGGCGCGCCGGCGCTGCCGGAACCGGACGCGGCGCCCGATCGGGC
>DASYUS010000552.1:0-7778 GCA_036000945.1 Allostellaceae bacterium | reverse complement strand
TTCGACAACGCCTCGGCCTGGGAATTGCCCGACCGCGGCCTCGTCCGCACCGGCTACCGGGCCGACCTCGTCGTGTTCGACGAAGCGCGGATCCGGCCGCGCCTCCCGACCGTCGAAACCGACCTGCCCGGCGGCGCCCGCCGCCTCGTGCAAAAGGCCGAAGGCATCGCCGCGACGATCGTCAACGGCACCGTCGCGCTGGAGAACGGCGAGCCGACCGGCGTCTATGCTGGCGAGGTGTTGAAGGGCCGACTGGCGGCAGGCTGATTTCAAAGTGAAACTGGATGTCCGATGTTGATTACGGCGTCGGTTAAACTAAGTCTGTTCGACTAAGTCGGAGTCGAACGCGATGCGCACCGTCAATATGCACGAAGCCAAGACGCACCTCTCGCGCCTGGTCGACCGTGCCGCCAAAGGCGAGTCCTTTATCATCGCCAAGGCGGGCAAGCCTCTCGTCAAGGTCGTGCCGCTGGATGCGCCGCCGGCCCGACAGATAAAGCGGCTTGGCTTCATGCCTGACCTTAGGGTGCCAGACGACTTCGACACGATGTGCCAGGACGAGATCGAAAAGATGTTCTACGGCGAAGACGAGGGCGCGTGAGGCTGCTGCTCGACACGCACGTCTTGCTGTGGGCAGCCGGCCCGTCACCGCGACTCTCCGCGCCGGCGCGCCGGCTCATCGAAGATCCGGACAACGAGCTGTTGGTGAGCGCTGCCAGCCTGTGGGAAATTGCCATCAAGAGCGCGCTCAAGCGTCCGGATTTCCCGGCGAATGCGTCGCTGTTCAGACGCAATTTGTTGAACAACGACTATCGAGAGCTTGCCGTTAGCGGCGACCACGCAGTCGCGGTCGCCGGCTTGCCGCCGTTGCACCGCGACCCGTTCGACCGCATGCTGGTCGCGCAGAGCATCGTCGAGGGCATATTGCTGCTGACCGCCGATCCGCTGGTCGCGCAATATCCCGCACCGGTGCAACGGGTCTAAGTTCGGGAAGGCACGCCATGGCCTACACGATGCTGCGCGGCGGCCGGGTGCTTGACATTCGCGCCGGGACGGCCGACCTCGCCGATATCCTGATCGAGGACGATACGATCCGCGAGCTCGACCCGCCGGGCGCTCCCGCGCCCGAAGGCGCGCGTGAAATCTCGGCGGCGCGGCGGCTGGTCCATCCCGGTCTCGTCAACGCCCATACCCACAGCCACGGCAACCTCGGCAAGGGCATGGGTGACCGCTGGACCCTCGAGTTGCTGTTGACCGCGGCTCCGTGGGTCGGCGGCAATCGCAGCGCCGACGACATCCACCTGTCCGCCCAGCTCGGCGCCGTCGAGATGGTGCTGAAGGGCTGCACCGCCTGCTACGATCTGTTCTTCGAATGGCCGGTGCCGAGCCGCGAGGGGCTGGCGCTGGTCGCCTCGGCCTACGCCGATGTCGGGATGCGCGCGGTGATCGCGCCGATGGTCGCCGACCGCAGCTTCTACGAAGCCATCCCCGGCCTCGCCGAGGCCCTGCCGCGCGCCTTGCAGGAACGCGTCGCGGCGCTGCGCCTGCCGCCGGGCGAAGCGACGCTGGCGGCGATCCGTGACGGCTTTCGCGACTGGCCGTACGATCGCGAGCAGATCCGGCCGGCCGTGGCGCCGACGATCCCGCACCACTGCTCGGACGATTTCATCCTGGGCTGCGCCGCCCTCGCGCGCGACTTCGACATCGGCCTGCACAGCCATGTCGCCGAGTCGAAGGTGCAGGCGGTGACCGGCATCCGCATCTACGGGCGCACGCAAACCGCGCATCTCGACCGGCTCGGCGTCATCGGCCCGCATTTCACGGTGGCGCACGGCGTCTGGCTCGACGACGACGACATGGCGCGGCTCGGCGACCACGGCGCCTCGGTGGCGCACAACCCGGGCAGCAACATGCGGCTCGGCTCGGGGCTGGCCGACGCGCGGGCGATGCTCGACCGGCAGGTCAATCTCGGCATCGGCACCGACGGTGCGTCGTGCTCCGACAACCAGAACATGTACGAGGCGATGCGGCTTGCCTCGTTTGTCTCGAAGGTGCAGGGGCCGGACTGGCAGCGTTGGCTGACGACGCGCGAGGCGGCCTTGGCGACGACCGAAGGCAGCGCCCGCGCCCTCGGCCTGGGCGACCGCATCGGCCGCATCGCGCCCGGCTATAAGGCCGACCTCGTGCTGCTCGACCTCGATCACCCGAACTGGCTGCCCTGCAACGACCCGGTCAACCAGCTCGTCCATTGCGAGGATGGCACCGCGGTTGAGAGCGTGATGATCGGCGGCCGGATGGTCGTCGAAAACCGCCGGGTACTGACGGTCGACTTGGCGGGGCTGCGCCAGCGCGCCGAGGCCGCCCGCGAGCGCCTCGCCGCTGCTAATGCCGACAACCGCAGGCTCTACGACGCCCTGGCGCCGATCGTCGGCAGCCATTGCCCGGGCCTCGCACGGCTGCCCTACCATGTCCACCGCTACGGAGCGCGGCCGGAGTAGCCTGCGATGAAGCGTTCGTCCGACGCCGCGGACCGCAACACCTATGCGACATACCTGCAGCTCGAACGGCTCCTGTCCGCCCAGGTCACGCGCACGCGATCGGACGACGAGCTCCTGTTCATCGTCATGCACCAGTCGCACGAGTTGTGGTTCAAGCTGGCGATCCACGAGCTCACCTGCGCCGCAACGGCACTGATCGAAGGGGTGTCGGGCAAGGACTGCCTGATGGCGTTCAAGCGCCTGTCGCGGGTCAGCGAAATCGAGCGTCTGCTGATCCGCTCCTGGGACGTGCTGACGACGCTGACGCCGGACGAGTTTTTCCTGTTCCGTGAGACCGTCGGCCGTGACGGCGCTTCGGGCTTCCAGTCGGCGCAGTACCGCGTCTTCGAGTTCCGCCTCGGGCTGAAATACCGGTCGATCACGCTGCCGACGCCGCAGGGCGACCGGACTGTCTCGATCCTCGACCATGCCGAGACGGCGCAGGACCGCGCCGCGATCGAGGCGGCGCTGGCCGCCCCGAGCATCTACGACGCCACCGTGGACTTCATGTCGCGTCAGGGCTTCGGCAGCATCGAGCCACGCCGCGACTATTCCTCCCGCCACCAGCGGTCGGAGGCGGTGTTCGCAGCCTGGCGCCAAGTCTATAGCGATCGCCACGAGGCGCCCGAACTGTACCAGCTCGGCGAAAAGCTGGTCGATCTGGAGGATGCTTTTCGCCGCTGGCGCTTTGCCCATCTTGCGACGGTCTCGCGCGTGATCGGCATCAGCCCCGGCACCGGCGGGTCAACCGGGCTGCAATACCTGAAGGCGGCCGCCAATCAGCTGATCGACGGCCCGCTCTATCCCGAATTGTGGGAAGTCCGCAACGCGATGTTCAGCCGCGAGCGAACGAGAAGCTGAGTGGAAGAGGAGCAACGCAAATGAGCGAGCCGATCTGGAACAGGTTTTTGACCGAGCGCGACAAGGCGGTGTTTGCCGCGGGCGGGTTCGGCGCCCGCATGGGGTTCGGCAAGCGGCCGGCCCTCCTGGTGATCGACGTCAATTGGGCGTTCTGCGGCGAGCGGCCCGAGCCGATCCTCGACTCGATCAAGAAATGGCGCACCTCGTGCGGCGAGGATGCGTGGACCGCCCTCCCCTATATCAAGCAGCTGATCGAGGCGGCGCGCGGTAAAGGCCTCCCGGTCATCTACACGACCGGCGAACGCCGCGCCGACAATTGGGATTCCGGCAGCTGGGCCTGGAAATCGAGCCGCAGCGCCGAGATGGGCGGCGGCGCGCGGCCCGGCAGCAACGATCTCGACGGCAACGAGATCGTCGCGATGATCGCGCCCGGCCCCCGCGACATCGTCATCCGGAAACAGAAGCCCTCCGGGTTCTTCGGGTCGAACCTCGCCTCCTACCTGACATTGCTCGGCGCCGACAGCGTCGTCGTGGTTGGAACGACAACGTCGGGCTGCGTCCGCGCCAGCGTGGTCGATGCATTCAGCCTCAACTACCGCGTGATCCTCGCCGAGGAGGGCTGCTTCGATCGCAGCGAGGCGAGCCACGCGCTGAGCCTCTGTGACATGCACGCCAAATACGCCGACGTGATCCCGACCGCGGAAGTCCTCGCCCATTTCGACGGGCTGCCCGGGGGCCTGTTCGATTTGCCTGCCGGCAATCCTGTTAAGGCCGCCGCCGAATAATCAGCCTACCGTCGTCCCCGCGAAGGCCGGGATCCACCCGTCAGCATCCCCGCGGCGGCTCGGTGGGTCCCTGCTTCCGCAGGGAATGCGGGGTTTTGGTGAGCTGGCCGCCGCCGTGCTCACTCGAGCAGAGTGACGCCGGCGTCACGCATCGCGGCCAGCGCGCGGGCGAACGAGCCGTCAAGGTCGATTCCGCGGCTGGCGTCGAGCGCGACGGCGGTCCGGAAGCCGGCGGCGACGGCGTCGATCACCGAAAAGAACACGCAGAAATCGGTCGCCAGGCCGCACAGCGTCACCCGCTCGAACCCGCGTTCGCGCAGATAGCCCGCGAGCCCGGTCGGCGTCGTGCGGTCGTTCTCCCGAAACGCCGAGTATGAATCGATCGCCCGGCGGTAGCCCTTGCGGATGATAAGCTCGACCTGCGGGATGTCGAGGGCGGGGTGGAACGCGGCGCCCTCGGTCCCTTGCACGCAATGGTCGGGCCACAGCGTCTGCGGGCCGTAGGCGACCTCGAGCGTCTCGAACGGCTTTCGACCGGGGTGGGCGCGGGCAAACGAAGTGTGGTCCGGCGGGTGCCAGTCCTGCGTCAGGATGACGTGCGCGAACCGCCGCGCCAGGCGGTTGACAGCGGGCATGATCTCGTCGCCGCCCGGCACGGCGAGCGCCCCACCCGGACAGAAATCGAGCTGCGGATCGGTAACGATCAATACCTCGCGCTCGCCCGCCCGTCCCTTCACCGCAGCCTCCGCGCGTTGCTAATCCTCACCATTAATAAACGGCCACTTGCAGCGGACATCTCCTGCACTCCCTCTCCCCCACCGGGGGAGAGGGTTGGGGTGAGGGGGCGGATTCCGGAGCGCTTGCCAATACCCACCTCACCCTCCATCGCTGCGCGATGGGCCCCTCCCTCTCCCCCCTGAGGAGCGGAGAGGGGCTAATGCATCCTACGGCCGTGCCGGCCAGACCGGCTCGTTGTAACCGAGCGGCACCGAGGGGCGCGCCCAATGGGGCGCCGTCTCGGAAAGCTGCACGGTCGGCTTGAGATGGGAGAGCCGGCCCATCGGGGTCTCCGTCTCAATCGTCCAGCGCGTCAGCTCCTCGGTCGTGAACTCTTTCGCCGCCTGCTTCGCCTCGGCCTCAGGCACCTCGCCGCGCGACACCAGCCAGCGCCCGGTTTGCGCAAGCGAGATCCGCACGAGCCAGCTGCCGCCCTCGGTCGCCCGCCGCTTCAGCGCCACCATCGTGCCGAACGCCATCAGGTAGCCGGTGAGATAGTCGATCGCCGAGACGGGATAGAATTGCGGGCCGGGCTCAACACCGGGGAACAATTCGCCCTGGCGCCAGGTGATGCCGCTGACGTTCTGCACCACCGTGTCGAAGCCGCGTCGCGACGCCCACGGGCCGACATGGCTGAAGGCGCACAGCGAGACGTAGACGAGGCCCGGCCGGAGCGCCGCCAGCGCCTCCGGAGACAGGCCGCGCGCCGCCAGCGTGCCGGGCCGGTAGCCCTGGCTGAACACGTCGGTTTCGCGCACCAGGCCCAAAAGCGTGTCGAGGTCCTTGCTCTGGCGCAGGTCAAGCGTCGCCGACAGCTTGCCGTGCCCGGTGTCGGCGTCCTGGTAGTCGCGCGCCGGGATGTGCGGCCCGGTAATCTTGAGGACGTCGGCGCCGTGCTCGGCCAGCGTGCGGGCGCAGGTCGGGCCGGCCAGGACTCGGGTCAGGTCGAGGACACGGATGCCGGAGAGCGGCCGATCGCCGTCGGGCAGCTTTTGCGGCGGTGCGTCGCCGATCTTGACGACCTCCAGGAGCGGCAGTGAGGCGATCGCCGCGGCCTGCGGGTGCGTTGCCCACTCGGCCATCGTCCGCACCATGCCGCCGGCGCCGCCGGCGGCGATGATCGCCTCCTCGAGTTCCTGCGCATCCCATTGGGCGACGGCGGCGCGCACCGCGCCGCGCTCCTCGGCGCAGCCCAGCACCTTCAGCGCGGCGGCGCGATGGTTCGGGAAATTGGCGTGGATGTAGCTCCAGCGGCCGTTTTTCGCCGGGTACATGCCCATGACGGCGTTGCGCTCGGTCGACATGTCGACACCGGCGACCTTGAGGTAATGGCCGCTCCGCAGCGAGGCTGTCGCCTGCCGCTGATCGACGACAACGGCCTGCTTCCGCCCGGTGCGCAGCTCCCAGAGGTCGCTGATTGCGAGCCCGGTGGCGGCAAGAGCGGCGGCGCTCGTCTCGGCGAGGCGGAACGAGGTCGGCAGCACCGGGTCGCCGCCGCCTGTAATCTCTACACCGGCAGCCCGCTCGGGCAGCAAACCGGCGGCCGGCAAAATCGTGCGCAATGCGTCGTGAGCAGCCATGACCGGGACTCTCCTCGTTATGCCGAGCGCTTGATCGGGCGTCACCCAGCGGCAATCATGCCGTGGAACGAAAGCGGAGGAAATGCTTATGAGCCGACTGATGACGATCGTCGAATACGAGGTGAAGCCGCAGCACCGCAGCGCCTTCATCGCCGCCGCAAAGGGGCATGCGGAGCGTTCGCGCGCCCAGGACGGCTGCCTGCAATTCGATGTGCTCGAGGTGACCGAAGACGAAACGCGCGTCCTCTTCATCGAAGGGTGGCGCGACCGGGCGGCGCTCGACGCCCATCGCGACAGCGCGATGATGGCACAGGCCCCCGGCACCCATCAGGATTGGTACGTCAGCCGGAAGATCACCCGCTGCACCGCAGATTGACCCGGCACCGGGACCTACGAGGAGGTGATCACTTCCGTGCCGGGCCGGAGCGGCGCCGCGGTCGGGCGGCCGAGCCGGCGCAAGATCGCCAGGCCGACCAGGGTGACAATCGCGACATGGCCAAAGCCGAGGCCCCAGCCGATCGGGCCGTCGCCGCCGGCCAGATCGAGCACCAGCCCGACCCCGAGCGGACCGAGAAAGCCGCCGGTGTAGCCCGCCATACTGTGCAGGCCCATCGTGGCGCCGCGCAGCGCCGAATCGGCGGCCTGCACGGTCCCCGCCGTCAACGCCGAGCTGTCGAGGTAGATCGCGGCATTCCACAGCACCACGAGGATCGCGGCGACCAGCGCCGAGATGGCCAAACTCCACCCGGCAACCAGGGACAGCGCAGCCGCCGCACTCATCGCCACCAGCACGACCCGCGCCCGCCCGAAGCGCTGTGCCATCTCATTGCCGGTCACCGACACCGCAATACCGGCGAGGGCGACCATGGTGAACAGCACGGTCGGCCCGGGCAGCCAGACCGGTGCGCCGTGGCGGGCCACCGCGGCGGCGAGAAACGTCACTCCCCAGGCGCGCAACGCCGCCAATTCCCAGGTGTGCACAGTGTACCCGACGATCCAGCCGAGGGCCGCACGGTTGTGCAGGACCGGCCGAAAATCGAGGAGGGCGCGCGGCGCCGCGGCGCCAGGACGCGGCGGCAATGCGGCGGGCATGACGATCAGCGCGACGGCAAAAGCAGCCGCGGCGGCAGCGGCGCCGAACAGGAAGGCGCTCTCTGGCCCGGCCAGCGCGGCGAACAGCCCGGCGGTCGCGAACGAGGCAGCACCGGCAATGCCGACCCCGGCGGCGTGCCATGAGA
>DASYUS010000551.1:0-5715 GCA_036000945.1 Allostellaceae bacterium | reverse complement strand
GGGTCGAGAGCGGGCGACTGCGCCTCATTCGCCGGACGATCGACGATCATCTCGTCATCTTGCACACGGCGCGCCGCGGCGATTTTTTCGCCGAGGCTTCGCTCTTCGCCGACGCCTACCATTGCGACGCGGTCGCCGCCGTGCCGTCGCGCGTCCGGGTCTATCTGAAGGCGGGCGTCATCGCCGCATTGCACGCCGACCCGGTGCTCGCCGAAGCATTCATGGCCCGCCTCGCCCACCAGCTGCAGGATTTGCGGGCGCGGATGGAGCTGCGCAACATCCGCTCGGCGCGCGAGCGTGTATTGCAGTACCTGCGGCTGCGCGCTGGGCAAAGCGGGCGCAGCGTCGCGATCGACGGCCAGCTGCAGGATATGGCGGCCGAGATCGGCGTGACGCGCGAAGCCCTGTACCGGACCCTCGCCGCGCTCGAAGCCGACGGCTGGATCAGCCGGACCGGAAACGCAATCGTGCTCGAAAAATCCAACGATGCATGATCTCAATCATGCGGCGTCGCTACACCGGGGCGTAGAGTCGAAATGTTCAAACCCCCACGAGGTTTCCAATGCTTTCCGCCCGCAAGCTCGTCGCGATTGGTGTGGCGCTCGTCATCGCCGCAACGGGCGTCGCGATTGCCCAAACGATGCCCGACCATCATTCGATGGGGTCCGCGTCCGGGCACCCGATGGGACCGGAGTACATGCAGGAGATGATGCGCCAGCATCAGGGCATGATCGGCGGCCATAGCGGGATGCACGGCGCGTCGACGACGCCGACGCTGCCCGGCCAGGACGCCTTCGGGGCGATCCAGGAGGTCGTCCGCATCCTCGACGCCGATCCGAAGACCGACTGGTCGAAGGTCGATCTCGAAGCGCTGCGCCAGCACCTGATCGACATGAACGAGGTCACCTTGAAGGCCGACGTCGCCGCTAAACCCATCGAGGGTGGGTTGGAGGTCGCGGTCACCGGCAGCGGGCGCACCCTCCTCGCCATCCAGCGGATGATCCCCGCTCACGCCCAAAGCATCAACGGCCGCAACGGTTGGCGCGTAACGGCCGCAGCGCTGCCGAACGGCGAAATTCTCACGGTCGCCGCAAGCGACCCGAAAGAGATACAGCACATCCGCGGCCTTGGCTTCATCGGCCTCCTGGCGAGCGGCGCGCATCACCAGCCGCACCACCTCGCGATGGCGAAGGGTGCATTCGACCACGAGCACGCCGCACATGCTCGGTAGAACGCGGCCGCGAATCAGGCGGGGTGAACGCCGCGGTTGCGGCGCGGGCGTGCTGCCGGCACACTGGGGCCGGTTCTGCCGAACCCGGATGGTGCCATGCGCGTCTTGCTGCTGTTGGTGTTGCTGTCGCCGCTCTTCGCGGGCTGCACGCCCTACATCCCGGTCAAGGACGATTTCGGCACCAGCGCGCTGATGCCGCCAACCGATTCGCGGGCTGGCATTCCCCCCGAAATCGCCGAGTTCAACAATTTCGACCCGGCGGTCGGTCGACTGGTGGCTGATCAGATCTGCGCGACGCCGTATCAGCCGCTCGAAGAACGCAGCCTCGGCGCCGCCAGCGGCCGTCTCGTGCTGGTTCGCGGCCGCTGCCAGACCCACATCCCGCTGTTCGGGGAATAACCGGCGCGGCCGGTCAGGCGACCGCCGCCGGTTTCCGTTTGCTGAGCTCGCCGCGCTCGGTCAACAGCGCCTCGAAATAGGCGATCGTTCGCGTCAGCCCGGTCTCCAGCGGCACGTGCGGCTGCCAATCGAGGACGCTCTTCGCCTGGGAGATGTCGGGACAGCGCTGGATCGGATCGTCGACCGGCAATGGCCGGTGCACGATCGGGGAGCGCGAGCCGGTCAGCTCGATGATCAGCCCGGCGAGTTCGGCGACCGTGGTTTCGACCGGGTTGCCGAGGTTCATCGGCCCGGTGATGTCGTCGGGCGCATCCATCATCCGCACGAAGCCCTCGATCATGTCGTCGACGTAGCAGAAGGCGCGGGTCTGCGTGCCGTCGCCGTAGAGCGTGATCGGCTCGTTCTTCAATGCCTGGACGATGAAGTTCGATACCACGCGCCCGTCGTTGGGGTGCATGCGGGGCCCATAGGTATTGAAGATGCGGACGACGCGGATGCGCAGGTTGTGCTGCCGGTAGTAGTCGAAAAACAGCGTCTCGGCGCAGCGCTTGCCCTCGTCGTAGCAGGCCCGGGGGCCGATCGGGTTGACGTTGCCGCGATAGGATTCGGGCTGCGGGTGCAGCACCGGGTCGCCGTAAACCTCTGACGTCGAGGTTTGCAGGATCTTGGCCTTCAGGCGCTTGGCCAGCCCCAGCATGTTGATCGCGCCGATGACGCTGGTCTTCGTCGTCTGCACCGGATCGAACTGGTAGTGGATCGGCGAGGCGGGGCAGGCGAGGTTGTAGATCTCGTCGACCTCGACAAACAGCGGATGCGTCACATCGTGGCGCATCGCCTCGAAATGCGGGTCGTTCAACAGGTGGGCGATGTTGTCCTTGCGCCCGGTGAAGTAGTTGTCGACGCACAGCACGTCATGGCCTTGGGCGCGCAGGCGTTCGCAGAGATGCGAACCGAGAAACCCGGCGCCGCCGGTGACCAGAACCCGTTTCAAAACAGTGCGCATCTGTCGCGTCCTTAGAGCGTACGAAGGTGTCATTCCCGCGAAGGGGGAAACCAGGGGCCGCGGTCGCGAACGCTTGCCCTGGACCCCCGCTTTCGCGGGGGTGACGAGGGATGTTTGGCCGGTAATCAGGCGATGATCCGCAGGCTGGGTGATTTCTCGGCGGCCGGCTCGCTGACCGGCCGGCCGATGCTGTGATAGGCGAAGCCGGCGGTCGTCATCTCCTCCGGCTTGTAGATGTTGCGCAGGTCGATCACCACAGGCCGGCGCAAGAGGCGCCTGACGCGGCCGAGGTCGAGCGCGCGGAACTCGTTCCATTCGGTGATCAGGACGAGGGCGTCGGCGCCGTCCATTGTCGCGTAGGCGTCGGCGCAATAGTCGAGGTCGGGCATCAGCCGTGCCGCCTCGCTCATCCCCTCGGGGTCGAAGGCGCGGATCGTCGCGCCGGCGCGGTGCAGCTCCGGCAATATCGCCAGGCTCGGGCTGTCGCGCATGTCGTCGGTATTGGGCTTGAAGGTGAGGCCGAGCACGGCCAGCGTCTTCCCCGCGACATCGCCGCCGCAGGCGGTGACGATGCGCTCGGCCATCCGGCTTTTGCGCGCCTCGTTGACGCGCAGCACGGTCTCGACGATCGACAGCGGCGAGGCGGCAAGCTCCGCGGAACGAACGAGCGCCTGGCAATCCTTCGGGAAGCACGACCCGCCGAAGCCCGGCCCCGCATGCAGGAACTTGTTGCCGATGCGGCCGTCGAGGCCGATGCCGCGGGCGATGTCCTGGACGTCGGCGCCAACCGCCTCGCATAGATCGGCGATCTCGTTGATGAAGGTGATCTTGGTCGCGAGAAACGCGTTGGCCGCGTACTTGATCAGCTCGGCGGTCTCCAGCGTGGTGAAGACGACAGGCGTTTCGAGCAAATAGAGCGGCCGGTAGAGCCCCTGCAGCACACTGCGCGCGTGCTCGCTCTCGGTGCCGATGACCACCCGGTCGGGCCGCATGAAATCCTCGATCGCCGAGCCTTCGCGCAGGAATTCCGGGTTGGAGGCGACGTCGAACCGGCCATTCGGCAGCCGCTCGCGCAGGATGCGCTCGACCTGGCGGCCGGTGCCGACCGGCACCGTCGACTTGGTCACCACCACCGTGCGCTCGCCGGGCTGCTCGGCGAGGACCTCGGCAATCTCTCTCGCCGCGGTGAAGACGTAGCTGAGATCGGCATGGCCGTCGCCGCGCCGCGATGGCGTGCCGACCGCGATGAAGGCCGCGTCGGCGCCGGCAAGCGCGGCGTTGAGGTCGGTAGTGAAGCACAGCCTTCCGGCTGCGGCGTTGCTGGCGACCAGCTGGTCGAGGCCGGGTTCGTAGATCGGGATGTCGCCGCGGAGGAGGCGTTCGATCTTGCCTTCATCCTTGTCGACGCAAGTCACCGAGACGCCGAATTCCGAGAAGCATGCGCCGGAGACCAAGCCGACATATCCTGTACCGATCATCGCGATGCGCATCGACGCCTTCTCCGCTGTCCCGACGGCCAATGCAGCCCAGAACGGGCGATCCTCCGGGTTATTCCTCCCACCCTGGGGCGCGGCCAGCTGACGCAGCCCCGTCGGGATGGAAGAGGAGACCCCGATCCTCCGTTATCCGAGTGTTTGGGCAACCCTAGCCGGTAATCGCCGGAATGTCGCAATCGATCCTCGTCACCGGCGGCGCCGGTTACGTCGGCAGCCATGCGTGTAAGGCGCTGGCCGCTGCCGGCTACTTGCCGGTGGTCTATGACAACCTGTCGCGCGGCCATCGCGAGGCGGTGCGCTGGGGTCCGCTGGTCGAGGGCGACCTCGACGATTCGGCGCGGCTCGCCGCGGCGTTTCACGCGCACCGGATCGCCGCTGTCATGCATTTCGCCGCCTTCGCCTATGTCGGCGAATCGGTTGCCGACCCGGAAACCTATTATCGGAACAATGTCGGCGGCACGCTTGCCTTGCTGGCGGCGATGCGCGGGGCTGGAGTCGAGCGGATCGTCTTCTCCTCGACCTGCGCGGTCTACGGCGTGCCCGACGCGCTGCCGATCCGCGAGACCACCGCCAAGGCGCCGCTCAACCCCTATGGCGACACCAAGCTGGCGATCGAGCGGGCATTGCACTGGTACGCCGCCGCCTACGGCCTGCGCTATGTGGCGCTGCGCTACTTCAACGCCGCCGGAGCGGATCCCGATGGCGAGATCGGCGAGGAGCACGAGCCGGAGACCCATCTGATCCCGCTGGCGCTGCGCGCCGCGCTCGGCGCGGGCGACCCGCTGCAGATCTTCGGCACCGACTACCCGACGCCGGACGGCACCGCGATCCGCGATTACATCCATGTCAGCGATCTGGCCGACGCCCAGGTCCGCGCCCTCGGCTACCTCGCTGACGGCGGCGACAGCGCCGCGCTCAACCTCGGGACCGGAAGCGGCTGCTCGGTGCGCGAGGTGATCGCCGCGGTCGAGCGGATCGCCGGCCGGAAGGTGCCGCGGCGCGAGGTGACGCGGCGGCCGGGCGACCCGCCGGAACTCGTCGCCGATCCGGCGCTCGCCCGCGCCGCGCTGGGTTGGCAACCGCGCTACTCCGACATCGACACGATCATCGCCACCGCGCTGGCCTGGGAGAGCCGCTCCGGCCGGGCTGCCCGATCGGCCGGCAGCCAGTGATGGTTCTTTCGGACAATGGCCCTGCCGGGCGTGTCATTCCGGGGCGCCGCTCGGCGGCGAACCCGGAATCCAGGAACACAGGCTGGTGTACTTGGATTCCGGGTTCCACCCTTCGGGCGGCCCCGGAAATGACGGGAGAATGATTGGTCCGGCGATTGCTTGGATTTGGAGCAGAGATGGACATAAATTTGCCGCTAGCGCGAGACGGCGCCGACCTGCGATCGGCCGTCGAGCCGAGAACCGGGGAACCCGTCGAGATGAGCACGATCGACCGCGACGGTGTGGTGCCGGAGATGGCCGCGCTGGACGAGCTGCGGGCGGGCTTGCCGGCTGTCGCCGCGGGCCCGATCCGGGTGCACGGCAAGTTCTTCTTCGCCGGTGGGGCCAAGCACTTCGTCAGGGGCGTCACCTATG
>DASYUS010000550.1:0-1850 GCA_036000945.1 Allostellaceae bacterium | reverse complement strand
GGAATTCCGGGTCGCCATTGCCGCGATAGGTCTCGGATTTGCGGAAGAACGGCAGGACTTCTTCGTACGTCCAGCCGCGACAGCCCATCTGCGCCCAATTGTCATAATCCGCAGGGTTACCGCGCACATAGAGCATGCCGTTGATCGAACTGGTGCCGCCCAATGTCTTGCCGCGCGGCCATTGCAATGGCCGGCCGGCGGTGCCCGGCTCGCCCTCGCTCATGTAGTTCCAGTTGATCTTGGCGTTGTTGAGGACGCGCAGCACCCCGGCCGGGATGTGGATCATCGGGTCGCGGTCGGGCGGCCCGGCTTCGAGCAGGACGACCTTGGCGCCGGGGTCCTCCGACAGCCGCGCGGCGACGACACACCCGGCCGACCCGGCTCCGACCACGATGTAATCCGCATCCATGATGCCGTTCCCCGCATTCGTAGAAGGTCAAGAGAACACTTTACCGCGGAGGACGCAAAGGATGCGCAGAGGACGCGAAGGCGCCGAGACTGCGGGCGCGCGGCGCCCTATCAAGCTAACTTGGTGAGGCAATCGACCGTTTAAGCTCGCGCTTCACGCCGGCACAGCGCCTTCGCGCCCTTTGCGTGTCCCGGGCGTCCTTTGCGCTGAGGCGTTATTTCTTTTCGATGGCGGCGATGAGGCGGCGCACCGCGGCCTCCGGGTCGGCGGCGCGCATCACCTCGCCCATCACCGCGATGCCGCGCGCCCCGGCGGCGAGGCAGTCGGCGGCGTTGCCGGCGTCGATGCCGGCGAGCGCGATGATCGGCCCCGGAGCAAGGCGCGCCGCCTTGGCCAGCGCATCAAGTCCGAGCGCCGGGCCGTAACCGGGCTTGCTGGCGCTGAGAAAAATCGGCGAGAGCGTCACGTAATCGGCGCCGGCCGCGAGTTGCGCTGCGGCTTCCGCAGGAGAATGCGCCGAGACGCCGATGAGGCCATGCGGCAGATGCCGGCGGGCCTCACCGGGGTCGCCGCCACCCGGCAGATGAACGCCGCCCGCGCCGCACGCGATCGCCGCCGCGACATCGTCATGCACGCTGACCACGGCGCCAAAGCGATGCCCGAGCGCGACCAGCGCGCGCAGCAGGTCGCTACGCCCGGCGGTGGGCAGATCCTTCTCGCGCAGGCTGAACCAGCGGCAGCCGCCGGCAAAGGCCGCCGCCGCGACCTCGACCAATGGCCGCATCGTCTGGCTGCGGTCGGAGATGACGAGGAGCGGCGGGGCGGGGAGCATTCAGCCGTGACGCACCTCACCCCACCGCCGTCAGCTCACGGGCCGAGATGTTTTCGAGGTTGCGCAGCCGGGCGAACAGCACTTCCGGCGCGATGCGGGCATGACCGGCGTCGAGGCAGGTGCGGAACTTGTCGAACAATTCGGCCTCGCCGAGCGGGATTTCGGCGTGGCCGCGGGCGCGCCGCACCTGCTCGCTGTCGATGCGCTCGCCGTTTGCCAGCTCGACCGTCACCTGGTCCCAGACCGAGGCGCCGCTCATCACCGGGTCGTAATTCTCGTTGGTGACGACCCTGACCTTGCGCATCAATTCCTGCACCTCGGGGCGGCGGACGAATTCGTCGGTGTATTCGCCAAGGCTGGCGCGCCGCGAGACGACCGCCGCCGCTATCGCGAACTCCATGCTGAACTTGCCTTCGAGCCCCGTCTGCGGCGCGTGGTTGCGCAGGATCAAGGAGTGCGTCTTGCTGATCGACACGGTGATGCGGCCAATCTCAGACGGCTTCAGCGGGCGCTTGGCCAGCAGATCGAGCATCGCG
The DNA here is from genome assembly GCA_036000945.1 of Allostellaceae bacterium. GTDB lineage: Bacteria > Pseudomonadota > Alphaproteobacteria > ATCC43930 > CGMCC-115725 > DATARH01. The sequence goes on along the minus strand of DASYUS010000550.1, from coordinate 73 downwards.
TCGAGCGCGCGGTGGGTGCAATAACAGGCCGGGTATTTCTTGATGCTGATGCCCTGCCTGAGGATTTGCCAGT
>DASYUS010000549.1:0-2228 GCA_036000945.1 Allostellaceae bacterium | reverse complement strand
CACCTCTCCTATCTCGGCGACAGCGACATCGGCGCCGGCACCAACATCGGCGCCGGCACGATCACCTGCAATTACGATGGCCTCAACAAGTGGCGCACGGTGATCGGTGAACACGCCTTCATCGGCTCCAACACCGCGTTGGTCGCGCCGGTAACGGTCGGCGACGGCGCCTATGTTGCCACCGGCAGCGTCGTCACCGCGGATGTGCCGGCCGACGCGCTGACGATCGCCCGCGCCCGCCAGATCGACAAGCCGGGCCGCGCTGCCGAACTGCGGGCGCGGCTGAAGGGAAAGACGGGCTGATGTTCGGCGTCGGGGCTTACCCCCACCCTCCCGCCGCTGCGCGGCGGGCCCCTCCCTCCCCCGCTAGCAGGGGAGGGTTTAAGGCGCCGCGGCTCCGCCCGCTCCCTCCCCCGCAGGCGGGGGAGGGTTGGGGTGGGGGTTTGGGGCAGAGGCCTGTCCGGGAGAAAGCCTGATGTGCGGCATCATTGGCATCATCGCGAAGCACCCGGTCGCGCCGGAGCTGATCGAGGGGCTGCGCCGCCTCGAATATCGCGGCTACGATTCGGCCGGGGTCGCGACATTGATCAACGGCCGCATCGAACGGCGCCGCGCCGAAGGCAAGCTCGCCAACCTCGCCGCCCGACTCGAACGCGAGCCGGTGCACGGCACGATCGGCATCGGCCACACGCGCTGGGCGACGCACGGCCAGCCGACCGAAGGCAATGCCCACCCGATCGCCACCGACCGGGTCGCCGTCGTGCATAACGGCATCATCGAGAATTTCCAGGCGCTGAAGCGCGAGCTGACCGGACTCGGCTATGCCTTCCACACCGAGACCGACACGGAGGCGGTGGCGATCCTGGTGACGCATCACCTCAAGCGGGGCCTGTCGCCGGCCCAGGCGGTGGCGCACGCGCTGGAGCGGCTCGACGGCGCCTTCGCCCTCGTCTTCCTTTTCGCCGGCGAGCACGATCTGTTGATCTGCGCCCGCCGCGGCAGCCCGCTCGCCATCGGCTACGGCGACGGCGAGATGTTTGTCGGCTCGGATTCGCTGGCGCTGGCGCCGCTGACCCACCGCATCACCTATCTCGAAGAGGGCGATTGGGCCGTCGTCACCTCGCGCGACGTCGCGATCTTCGACCGCAATAACAACAAGGTGGCGCGCGAGGTACGCCAGACCGCCCTGTCCGGCGCGCTGATCGGCAAGGGCAATTACACCCATTTCATGCAGAAGGAGATCTTCGAGCAGCCGGCGGTGATCGGCGACACGCTGCACGCGCTGATCAACCCGGTGAGCCGCAGCATCCATCTGCCCGAGCTGCCGTTCGCGCTCGGCGATATCGGCAAGATCACGACCTTGGCGTGCGGCACCGCGCATCATGCCGGGCTGATCGCCAAATACTGGATGGAGAAGATCGCCCGCATCCCGGTCGAGGCGGACATTGCCTCGGAGTTCCGCTACCGCGCGCCGGCGATGCCGCGGGACGGCGCCGCGCTGATCATCTCGCAATCGGGCGAGACCGCCGACACGCTGGCGGCGCTGCGCTATTGCCGCGAGGCCGGGCAGAAGATCATCGCGATCGTCAACCAGCCGGAATCGACGATCGCCCGCGAGGCCGACGTGGTGCTGCCGACGCTGGCCGGCCCCGAGATCGGCGTCGCCTCGACCAAGGCCTTCACCACCCAGCTTGCCGTGCTGGCCGCCTTTACCGTGGCGTTGGCGCGGGCCCGCGGTACGATCGACGCCGACGGCGAGGCGGCGCTCGCCGGCCAGCTCGCCGAGATCCCGTCGCGCGCCAGCGAGGTCCTGCACCACGACGAGCGGATCCGCGAGATCGCCGCCGAGATCGCCCTCGCCCGCGACGTGCTCTACCTCGGGCGCGGCACCTCTTTCCCGCTCGCGCTCGAAGGGGCGCTGAAGCTGAAAGAGATCTCCTACATCCACGCCGAGGGCTACGCCGCCGGCGAGATGAAGCACGGGCCGATCGCCCTCATTGACGACGATGTGCCGGTCATCGTGCTGGCGCCGCCGGACGACCTCTTCGAGAAGACGCTGTCGAATGTCGAGGAGACGATGGCGCGTGGCGGCCGCGTCGTCATGATCTCCGACGCCGCCGGCGTCGCCCGCCTCGAAGACCGCCTGGCTTTCGGCATCGCGGTGCCGCATTGCGCGCCCTTTGTCGCGCCGCTGCTCTACGCCATCCCGATCCAGCTCCTCGCCTACC
>DASYUS010000548.1:0-19481 GCA_036000945.1 Allostellaceae bacterium | reverse complement strand
GGTTTCACCATCGTCTTTCCCGTCGCCTACGCGATCGCGATCAAGGCGGTGCTGTTCGACGGCATGCGCCATTTCATCTTCGTGTTGCCGCCGATTGCAGTTGCGGCGGCGCTTGCGCTGGATCGCGGGCTGACTCGGTTGTCCGACCTATCGTATCGGCAACCGATCTACGCCGCACTCGGACTTTATGGCGTCGCGCATCTCGCAACGATGGCGATGCTGCATCCCGATCAATACGTCTATTACAACGCCTTCGTCGGTGGCGTCGAAGGTGCGCAGCGCAACTTCAAACTGGATTACTGGGCCAATTCCTACGCCGAGGCAGTCCATGGCCTGGAAACCTATTTGCAAAACGAATACGGTCTTAATTACCCAGAGAGCGAATTCACCGTTGCCGTGTGCGGCCCGCCAGCTTCCGCGGCATATTATTTCCCGGCCAATTTTCAATTCGCGCGGCTACGCGACAAAGCCAATTTCTTCATCGCCTTCACCAAGGACAATTGCGATCGCGCCTTGCCCGGCCGGCCGGTGTATCGGGTCGAGAGAATGGGGGCGCTGCTCTCGGTCGTGCTTGACCGGCGCGCCATTATCGCCGACCAGCGGGTCAGCAAACGGCCTCTCGCCCAGGCCACGCCGCGACAGGTGCGGGTCCCGGACGACCCGTGAAGACGCCCGAACGGCGCTCGGAATAGGCGAGCCGATCGCCCCGTTCTCGTCCGGCATGCCGGGCCGCAAGCCGCTCATCGGAGAGTTCACTGGACCGCGCCGAATACGACAAGCTCGACCGGACCGAGGATTGGATGTGGTGGTTTGCTGCGGCCCACGCGAATGTGCTGCTGCTGTACCACCGAATGACCGCACCGGCCACGACCCAGGGGCCGGTGCTCGATGCCGGTTGCGGGACCGGAGGGTTGCTGTTGCGGCTCGCGGCCGCCCATCCCGACCATACGGCGATCGGGCTTGATGCCAACAGCATCGCCTGCGCCCGTGCCCAGCGGAAGAGCGGCTGCCCGGTCTGTGCCGGCTCGGTCAACGCGCTGCCGTTTCCCGACGACGTGTTCGGCGCAATCTTCAGCGTCGATGTGCTGTGCCACCGCGACGTCGACGAGCAGGCGGCGTTGGCGCAGTTTCACCGCTGCCTGCGGGAGGGCGGCGTGCTTATTCTGAACCTGCCGGCGTATCGCTGGATGTTGTCGCGTCACGACGCGGCCGTCTACAATGTGCGGCGCTATACGCGGCGACGCATCGCGCAGCTGCTGGCTGCGACGGGGTTTCGCCTCCTTTTCGCCAGCTACTGGAATATCTTCTTATTCCCGATCATGGTGGTGACCCGCAAGCTGCTGCCTTCTGGGCAAGACGCTGTCAGTGACGTGCGGCGGTACTCGGCGCCGGCGGAAGCCCTGGGCCGTGCTGCGACCCGCATCGAGCACGCCCTGTTACGCTGCGGCGTGCGCCTTCCCTGCGGCGGCTCGGTGATCGCGGTCGCCGTCAAGCCGGCGGCCCAACGGGGGTGAACATGCCCGATACTGCGCCATCCGCCGCGACGACGGTGGCCTCGCCCCGCCCGTCACTGTCGATCGTCATCCCGGTCTATAACGGTGCGGCCAGCATCGGCGAATTAATCGGTGCGCTCGAAGACCTGACGATCGAGGGCGGTCACGAGATTGTGCTGGTCAATGACGGTAGCCCGGACAACAGCCTCGCCGTCTGCCGCGCCTTCGTTGAGCGGGCGCGGGTGCCGATGACCCTGGTCGATCTGTCACGCAACTATGGCGAACACAATGCGGTAATGGCCGGGCTGCGCCACGCGGCAGGCGCCCATGTCATCACCATGGACGACGATCTGCAGAACCCGCCGGAGGAGGTCACGAGGCTGCTGGCGTTCGCCCAGGAGAGCGGACATGAGGTCGTCTACACTTATTATGACGAGAAGCGGCATGCCGTCTGGCGCAATCTCGGCAGCCGCTTCACGAACTGGGTGGCCGGCTTCGTGCTCGACAAACCCAAGGGGTTTTACCTGTCGAGCTTCCGCTGCATGAGCGCGTTCGTCGTTCGCCAGATCATCCGGTACGAGGGGCCGTTTCCCTATGTCGACGGGCTCATCCTGCAGGTGACACAGGATATCGACCGGATGCTGGTGCGTCATCTGCCGCGCGCCGTCGGCCGGAGCAATTATACGCTACGCCGGCTGTTGCGGCTGTGGCTCAGCATGTTCGTCAACTTTTCGGTGATGCCTCTGCGGCTCAGCACGCTGACCGGTTTCGTGCTGAGCCTCGCCGGTGCGATTGGCGGCCTGATCGTGATCATCGAAGCGCTGTTCTTCGATCCCCCGGCCGGCTGGGCCTCGCTGATGGCGGCGGTGCTGCTCCTGTCCGGGGTGCAGCTCCTCATCCTCGGCATTGTCGGGGAATATCTCGGCCGGCTCTATCTGACCGCCAACGGAAAGCCGCAATCGGTGGTCAAATCGGTGTTCCTAGCGACGCTGTCGGCAGCGGGAACCAGCCGCCCGATGCTGCGGGCGCTGCCTCCTGCCGACTCTGAGCGGCTTGCCGGGGCGGAAAACGAGGGTGAACGGTTGCGCGAGCGCGCGTGAGGAGTGAGGCCCGGTGACCATCTATTATGTCAGCCTCGTCTGCGCCATCCTGTTTGGCGTCGGTGGGCAGATCGGGCTCAAATCGGGGGCGGTCGGCTCACCGACCATCATTGCTCAATTCCTCAACCCGCTGACGATCATCGGTGTCGCGATGTACGGCATGGCCGCGCCCCTCTACATCATCGCCTTGAAGAAGATCCCGGTGTCGGTCGCCTATCCCTCGGTCGCGGCGAGCTACGTCATCATCGCAATCATCGCGCATCTGCGATGGAACGAGCCGTTCGGCCGGTCGCAACTTGCCGGCCTCCTCTTGATCGGCAGCGGCATCCTGTTGATCCACCAGCGCTGACCGGGCTCCACGCCCGGCTGGCGGGCTACGCCGCGGTCGCCGTCACCGCGTGTCGCCGATCCGCCGGCGCGACGAGCGGGTATTGCAGCGCCTGTTTTCTGGTCTGCACGATCAACATGAACGCGCCGCTAAGATGGCTGAACGTCTCCGCCGGCACGACAAACTCGCCATCGGTCCAGGAATGCCCTTCCTCGGGAAGGTGACAGCCACCCTCGGCAAAGAGCCGGGCGTCGTGATCGAAACACGTCATCACGCCGGCCTGCTGGAGGATGATCTGCCGGATGGCGACGCCGAGGCGGCGGTGCTCGTGCCGGCTGAAGCCGAGCAATGACGGCACCGCGCTGCGCGACGACAATAGCAGCGGGCCAGCGGGCCGCGCATCGAGGGCGAAGGTGTAGACGCCGTCGACGATCGCGGTTGGGTCGAGCCTTGCGCCGTCGACGACAAGGTGGAGATCGGGGTCGTCGGTGGTACTGGCGTCCGAACGCTCCCCCGTGCCCTTATAAAGCGCGGCCCAAACCTTGCCGACGATCCCGCCTTTGTGCAGCACCGGAGCGAAGGTCGGCCGCGCGGCGCCGGGCAGCGACCCGGGCCGGGCGTTATGAAACAACGCACGGTTGCCGGCATCGTAATAGGTTTCGGCCGGAGCACCCTCGGCGAACAGCACGTCATGGTCGGCAAGCTCGATGTGGTAGTACTCGACAACCCGTGCCGCATCGTCCCACAGGATCGAGTGGTGGTTGACCAGGTGCTCGACCGGGATCAACACGCCGTCGAAGTAGAGCGCGTGGCCGTGCGTCAGATAGAGGTCGCGCCGCGGCACCTCGTCGCCAAGCGCCCCGCGACGAACGATAATTGGCCGCGCCAGCGGGTTCTTCCCGGTCACGAGGTCGCAGCCGAAACCGATCCATACGATCGGCTTCAAGTCGCCCGACAGCGTCTGCACTCGGTCGCCGACCGCCAGCGCCTCCACCGGCAGCTCGCCCTTGTCCGTCAGGATGCGCGTGCCGCGGCAGAAGCAGACGACCGGCACCGTCGCGTCGTCGAACACCAGGGTCTCGATCCCCGTCAGCGTGTCGGTGCCGTCAGGCCCCGCGACCGTCAGCGTGCCCCCGCTCTGCATCACACCGTAGCTTGCGAAAGCGCCGGCGAAGACCGCCTCATCGATGCCGGCACCGCCGTCGATCGCATCGTTGCCGAGGCCGCCGGTCAGCACGTCGGCACCGCCGCCGCCGGTGATCGCGTCGCCGCCTTTCGTGCCGACGATCGCGTGCGCGGTGGCGTCCGCAGCGGACAGGCTCAATCCGGTCACGCCGAGCCCCTTCAATGTGGCGATCGGGCCGGAGACGCTGACCGATCCAGACGTCTCGAGCGTTGTGCCATCGACGACGTCGAATTCGATATTCGTTGTCGCCGTGAGGTTCAGCGTGGCACTGACCGTACCCGTCAGCCCGGCGCCCGAAAAGGTGACGGTCTGGGTTCCGGTCGCCGCGGTGTTGAGGGTGAAGCCACCGCTCGCCCAACTCGTCACGCTGGTGGCGCCGAGCGTCACGACGAGCGTCCCGAGACCCTCGCCGATCGAATAGAAATTGTTGTCGTCGGCATCGTTGTACGCCACGCCGAGGATGAAGGCGCCGGAGTCAAAACGTGCGCCAAAATCCTCGGTGACGACGAGCGGCCCGACGCTGGTCAACGGATCGCTTTCCGCCACGATGCCGACGCCGACTTCGCGGAAGCCGGGGTCCATGATGTTGTCGCGATGGCCGGGGGGCGACTGCATGCCGCCGGGACCCGATCCCCAGTCCACCATGAACCCGGCCTGGGCGAAGAGGGGCGACTCGGCAAAGGCGAAGATGTTCTCGCCGAGCGACGAGAAGTTCGTGTACCCGGCCGCCGCATCGCGCTGGTCGAAACTCGGCTCGCCTGGCAGCTGGTGCGACTGGGTGTCGGCGGCGATCATCGTGTCGTCGTGCTGGCGGGAGGCGATCGCCAGGCTTTCGTTCCAGGCCAGCGGATGGGTCGGCGTCAACGCCGAAAACTGGCTCAGCAGCAGCGCCCCGTCGACGCCGAAGAAATCAAGGGCGCTCTGGATATCGGGGTCGCTCGAGGTCAGCGGCGAATAGGTGACGATATAGCGCGCGGCGTTGCCGAGCGGATCGAGCCGCGCGTCATTGATCAATTGCAACAGCAATTGTTCGAGATCGCTTGGACCAGCCATCGTTCCCGCCATGTCGCCGTGTAGCTAAGAGCCGTGGTAGTGCGCAGGATGTCGAGGCTTGCGGCCGCGATCAATCATTTCATCTTTTCTTTACGCAGGTGTTCCGCTGCCGAAGTTTGACCGACCTCGCTCCTGCCTCCCCTGTCGTCCCTGCGCAAGCAGGGACCCCTTTTCAACCGCTTGTATGGCAGCCCGGTAGGCCCCGGCTATCGCCCGGACGACAATTCTAACAGCAACCACCGAGACTTCGTTGGTGCCCGGCCTTCGCCGTCGCGGCCGGGCCTTCTGGCTGTTCTGGCTGTTATTTGCAGAGAATCTGCAGCCAGGCCCGCACTCCCTCAACGCCGAGCGTTAGGAGCATATCGTGCGATTATGGCATTTCTGTCGTCGTCACCGCAGCAACAGACTCAAAGCCGCGAAGCTTTATCTGCGTCAACCCTGCCAACTCAAGCGGCCTTCGCAACCGGCGAAGTTAACGGGTAGCGCATGGCGTGTTGCCTGGTGTGCACGAGCAACAAGAAGGCGTTGCCAAGATGCCCGAATATAGCCGCCGGTAGGATGAGATTGCCGTCGGTCCAGGCATGCCCGCCTTCCGGCCGATGACAACCGCCGGTGACGAAGAGCGGGCTGTCATGGTCGAAAGTGGTCATCACGCCGGGCGCCGACAGGATGATCTGGCGGATCGCGACGCCGAGGCGGCGGTGGTCGTGGCGGTTCTGGCCGATGAGCGAGGGCACGGCGCTGCGCGAACGGAGGTGGAGCAGGTTCGCCGGCGGTACGGCAAGGGAAAAGGCGTAGACTCCGCCTGCGACCGACGTCGGGTCGAGCCGCGCGCCGTCAACGAGGAGATGGAGGTCCGGATCGGCGGTGGTCGCCGTCTCGGCGCCGCCGCCGGCGCGGGCGAACAGCTTCTCCCACATCTGCCTGACAATGTCGCCGCCGCTCAGCACCGGGGCGCAGGTCGCTTGCGGCGCGGCCGGCGTCGAGCGGGACCTGGTGTTGTGGAAGAGGGCACGGTTACCGGCGTCGTAATAGCTCTCGGCCGGCGCGCCCTCGGCGAACAACACGTCATGGTCGGCAAGCTCGATGTGGTAGTACTCGACGACCCTCGCCGCATCGTCCCACAAGATCGAGCGGTGGTTGACGAGATGCTCGACCGGGATGAGGACGCCGTCGAGATACAGCGCATGGCCGTGCGTCAGGTAGAGGTCGCGCCGCGGCACCCCGTCGGCAAGCGCGCCCTGTCGGACAATGATCGGCCGCGCCAGCGGGTTCTTGCCGGTCACGAGATCGCGGCCGAAACCGATCCATCGGATCGGCTTTAGGCTGCCCGACAGCGTCTGCACCCGGTCACCGACCGCCAGCGCTTCGACCGGCAGCTCCCCCTTGTCGGTCAGGATCAGCGTGCCGCGGCAAAAGCAGACAGGCAGGGAGTAAGGGTCCGCAGCGCCCAGATCCACCGTGTAGCCAAGATCGCTTAATGACGCGACGGTCATTCGACTAAGCGGCATTGCGACGCCAGGCGGCTCGGCGATGCTGGTCATCAGCTCCGTCGCGAATGTGCTTTCCCGCCAGTGGCTGCCGATGCTTCCGGCACCGCCGACATCTTCTACCGGAACAGCGGTCTCGCTGGGGTTTCCAGTAAGGGTTCGGTACTCGGCGAGCGCATCGGGACCCGTGTAGGTCAACCCATTCAATAGCCCCAGCCCGTCCCAAATAGTGCCGATGCCGAGCGCATGGCCGATTTCGTGGAGGATCACGCCAAACAGCGTTCCGTCGCTGTACATCCCGCCGATATCGGCGGAATCGATCTCCAGGGTCCCGTGATCGGGCAGTGACGCATCGGCGGTACCGCGCAGAAATTCGTCGGGTCCGCCTTGGCCTAAGACCCCGTCTACGCCGTCGATCGACACGACGCTCGCATCGATCAAGAGATCGTCGATCGTCCCATAGAAGAGGCTTAGCACGCCCGGCAAATCCGCCGTAATGACCTGCTCCCAACGCAGCGCGGCATTCGTAAACACGCTTTGATAAAGAAACGGCCCCGAGTAATTGATGACGATGTCGAACGTCGTGTCTCTCAATGCAGCCGCAGCGGCTCCGACCAACTCGGTGCCGGTGTCGCTCTCGGGGACGCCCGCGGGATCGCCGCTCGTCGCCGCTGGTCCCGCGGGCGGCTCGACGCGCACGCCGAGTTCCGCGGCAGTGTTGTCCGTCGCCTCGCTCCCAGCGGCGACACGACGTGCCGAAAGCGTTACGCGGACGCGGGCCTGCTGATAAAACCAGGCTTGGCTAGCCAGCGAGCCGGCCGGATCATCCGGCGCCACGATTCGCGACAAATTCGCGGCCGCTTTGCTGGGGCGCGCGTCGCCGGGAGTCGGCGAAACCGCTAGTGTGCCCGCGGCCGGCTTGATCGCAAAGCCGGTGTCGGCGGCGAGATGAAAAAAGGGATCGGGTGCGATCGGATCGGCCACCTTTAAGTCCCCCTAGCGGCGTGTTTTATCGAGCGCCGCTGAGGGCGCAGTTCTTCATATTCACCAAAGCATCAATCATTGGTCCGGGGCAAGTTTTACTATCGTTAACTGCCAGCAACGGACCTCGCCGACCGAGATCAATGATCCGCGGCAACGAGTGCAAATCCTTTGGACCACCGGCCTCTGGCCGGCGTGCCGGCGGGTCGCCAGCGGTCCGGTGTTTCTGCCCGCAACTCTTTGTCCTACGATGCCGGGTACTGGCCGACTGCTGATATATCCGCCGTTCAACTCCCCGCCGGCAATCCGCGTTCGAGGAGGGTGGCGAGGCGGCGGGCGAAGGCTGGGGGGTCGGGGAGTTGCTCGCCTTCGACGATGCGGGCCTGGTCGAGGAGGAGCCAGGCGAATTCGGAGAGCTGGTCGGAGGCGCCGACCTCGCCGACGGTGGCGGCGAGGCGCTCGATCAGCCGGTGGCGCGGGTTGAGTTCGAGGATGCGCTTGGCCGTCGCGTCGAGCTGGCGGTGCTGCTTCAGCAGGCGCTCCAGATGCATGTCGAGATCGCCCTCGTCGGCGACGAGGCAGACCGCGCTGTCGGTCAGCCGCTCGGAGCTGCGCACATCCTTCACCGCGTCGCCGAGGGCGAGCTTGAAGATCGCGATGAGGCTCGCGAGTTTCGGCGGCGGCGCGGGTTTTTCCGCATCGTCCTTCTTGTCGTCGGGCGGCGTGATCTTGTCGAGATCGACGCCGCCGCGCGTCGCCGATTTGAACGGCTTCTCCTTGTAGGTCCCGACCGATGGCGCCCAGAATTCGTCGATCGGGTCGGTCAGCAGCAGCACCTCGACGCCGCGCGCGCGAAAGCCTTCGAGCTGCGGGCTTTTCCTTAACAAATCGAGATTGTCGCCGGTGATCGTGTAGATCGCCTCCTGCCCCGGCCGCATCGCCGCGACATAGTCGTCGAGCGAGACGAGCCCATCCCTCGCCGTCGAGCGAAAGCGGGCGAGGCCCAAGAGCGTGTCGCGGTTGTCGCGGTCTTCGTAGAGGCCTTCCTTCAACACCGCGCCGAAATTGTCCCAGAACTTGGCATATTCCTCCGCCGCCTCGGTCGCCTTCTTGCCGAGTTCGGCGAGCACGCGGCGCGCAAGCTGCTGGCGGATGCGGGCCACCATCGGGTTCGACTGCAACATCTCGCGGCTGATGTTGAGCGGCAAATCCTCGCTGTCGACGATGCCGCGGACGAACCTGAGATAGGGCGGCAGGAGCTCCGCACCCTCGTCGGTGATGAAGACGCGGCGGACATAAAGCTTGATCCGCGGCTTGCGCTCGGGGTCGAAGAGGTCGAACGGCTTCGCCGTCGGGATGAACAGGAGGAGCGTGTATTCGAGCACGCCCTCGGCCCGGGCATGCACGGTCAGCCACGGCTCGTCGAAGCTGTGGCCGACATGATGGTAGAACTCCTTGTACTGCTCTTCGGTGATCTCGGCGCGCGGCCGGGTCCACAGCGCCGAGGCGGTATTGATCGTCTCTTCCTTGTTGCCGTCGGCGAGTACGATCGGCAGGCCGATATGGTCGGAATAAGTCTTGACGATCTGGCGCAGCCGGTGCGCTTCGAGATATTCCTCGTCGCCCTCGCGCATATGCAGCGTGATGCGGGCGCCGCGCGGCACATTCGCCGCCGGCTCGATGGTGAAGCTGCCCTTGCCGTCGGACACCCAGCGCCAGCCCTCGCTGTCGCCGGCCTTGCGGCTCAAGACCTCGACCCGGTCGGCCACCATGAAGGCGGAATAGAAGCCGACGCCGAACTGGCCGATGAGGCTCATGTCCTTGGTCGCATCGCCGCTCAGCTGCTGCACGAAGGCGGCGGTGCCGGAGCGGGCGATCGTGCCGAGGTTGTCGACGAGCTCGTCGTGGTCCATGCCGATGCCGTTGTCGGCGACGGTCAGCGTGCGCGATGATTTGACCGGGGTCAGCACCACCCGGTAGTTGGCGTCACCCTCGGCCAGCCCCGGCTCGGTCAGCGCCGCATAGCGCAGCCGATCGCAGGCGTCGGAGGCGTTCGAGATCAGCTCGCGCAGGAAGATCTCCTTCTCGCTGTAAAGCGAGTGCGCGACGATGTCGAGCAGACGGCTGACCTCGGCCTGAAAGGTCCGAGTTTCCGGGGCGGCTTTGTCGGGAGCAGCGGTTTCGGTCATTTTCCGGCAGAGACATCAAAGGCGGGAACCGCGCGAGATATGTGTGCCGTCCTGCGCCCCCGCAAGGTGCGCCGCCCGCCGCCGGCCCGACCGCACTCCTGATTTTGCTGGAGAAAAACAGGCCGCAGCCACACCGTAGGCCGGCACACCGCTCTCTTCCGCCGCCGCGGGCTGCGTCGCCGACACGGGAATGCGGTTGCACGCGTCTCCTCGACAGAAGTCCGCCAAAATCGCCCCGTACGCTCAACAAATAGGGATGAGGGGTCTTTCTACGCCGTACAGAAGTTGATCTGCTGGAGAGCCGGTCATGCGGGACGTGGCGACATTCATCGCGCTTAATCGGTTCGGGCTCGGCGCAGTGCCCGGAGCAGCGGAGGCCATCGGCGGCGACCCGCGCGGTTGGGTGGCGGCGCAGATCGACGGGCGCGCGGCGCCGGGCGCGGCCGGCGGGCGTGCGTCGGACGGCGTCTTGGCCGAGATGCACAGCGCCGCGATCGAGAGCCCCGAACAGCTGCGCGCAACGGCGCAACGGCTCTACAGCAGCGTCTTCTGGCCCGAGGTCGTCGCCCGCGCCCGGCATGCCATCGAGACCGAGCAGCCGTTCGCGGAAAGGATGGCGCTCTTCTGGTCGAACCATTTCACCGTCAGCCGAACTCGCGCGATCGTCGGTCCCGCCATCCCGGCCTATGAGCGCGAGGCGATCCGTCCCTACGTCTTCGGCCGCTTCGCCGACATGCTGAAGGCGGTCTGCCGCCACCCGTGCATGCTGAGCTATTTGGACAACATCGTCTCCATGGGTCCGCAGTCGGAGGCCGGCCGGCGGCGGCTTGCGCGCGGTGGAGACGCGCGAACCCTCAACGAGAACCTCGCCCGCGAAATCCTGGAGCTGCACACCGTTGGCGTGAACGGCGGCTATGGCCAACAGGACGTGATCGAACTGGCCAAGGCGATCAGTGGCTGGACCCACGGGGGATTTCGCCCCCGCCAGGACCCGCGTCCGGTACATGGCGGTTTCGAGTTCAGGTCGGTGTTCCACGAGCCCGGCCCGAAGACCGTGCTGGCCAGGACCTACGCCGAGGCCGGCGCGGACGAAGGTCTTACGATTCTTGACGATCTCGCCCGCCATCCGGCGACGGCGCAATATCTGGCGACGAAGCTTGTCCGCCATTTCGTCGCCGACGATCCGCCGGCCGATGCAGTGACGCACATTGCCCGCGTTTTCCTGGTGAGCGACGGCGATCTGGCGGCGGTCTCCCGCGCGCTGATCGATTTGGACGCGGCCTGGCGGGAGCCGCTGCCCAAGGTAAAGACCCACTACGAGTTCGTCGTGGCGGTCCACCGCGCGGTCGGGAACGCAACGGCGAGGGCGGCGGATGTCGTCGCCCCGCTCCGAACGCTGGGACAGCTGCCGTTCACCGCGCCGTCGCCCCAGGGTTGGGGCGATACGGCCCGGGATTGGGTCGCGCCGGAAGCCCTGTTGCGGCGGATCGAATGGGTCCGCAGCTTCGCCGGCTCCGTGCCGGCGACCCTGCATCCCGCCCGTTTCCTGGACGACGTCATCGGCCCGGTCGCCGGCGACGCGACGCGGCAGGGCGTGGCGTGGGTGCCTTCGGGCGATGCGGCGATCGCGCTCGTGCTGGCGAGCGCGGAATTTCAGAGGAGATGACCATGCTGGAGCGCCGGTCTTTTCTCACGGGCGCCGCCGCCCTGGCCGCGCTCGCCTCCGCCCGCGCCGCCTTCGCCACCGCGCCGACGGACAGGCGTTTCGTCCTGGTTCTGCTGCGTGGCGGGCTCGACGGCCTGCACGCCCTGCCGTCCCACGGCGACCGGGACTATCGCCGTCTGCGGCCCACCCTCGCGCTCTCGCCCGACCTGGCCCTCGATCTCGACGGCCATTTTGGCCTGCATCCGGCGCTCGCCGATCTGATGCCGCTCTACCGCGCGGAGGAGCTGCTGCTCGTCCCGGCCGCCGCCACCCGCTACCGCGACCGATCCCATTTCGACGGGCAGAACATGCTGGAGAACGGCAGCGGCAAACCCTATGGCGCCCAGGACGGCTGGCTCAACCGGGCAATCCTCGGGCTCAACGGCGGCGATCGCCGGCTCGGCCTGGCCTTGGGACCGAGCGTGCCGTTGATCCTGCAGGGGCCGGCGCGCGTCCGTAGCTGGTCCGACAGCGCCCTGCCCGCTGCCGACGAAGACTTCCTCGCCCGCATGACCGTGGCGTACCGGGACGACCCGCTGTTTGCCGCCGCTCTCCGCGACGCGCGCGGCGGCGCCAAGCCGGCGGTCGCCATGGGCGACATGGCGAGCGAACCTGGACGCCAGCAGGTGTACGTCAAGGCGGCGCGGGCGGCGGCCGATCTGCTCGCGCGGCCGGACGGCCCGCGGGTAGCGGTGCTGGAGTCACAGGGCTGGGACACCCATTTCGCCCAGGAGCGTCGGCTGAAGGAGCTGTTGGGAGACCTCTCCCGCGGCCTCGTGGAGTTGAAGCGCGGCCTGGGTGAAGCCTGGCGGGAGACGGTCGTCATGGTCGTCTCCGAGTTCGGTCGCACGGCGGCTGAGAACGGCAGCCGCGGCACCGACCACGGCACCGGCGGCCTCGCCCTCCTGGCGGGCGGCGCCGTCGCCGGCGGCCGCATCGTCGGCGACTGGCCGGGTCTCTCCGAACGAGCGCTCTACGAAGGCCGCGATGTCCTGGCGGCGAATGCCTACGAGCGCCTGTTCAAGGCCGTCCTGATCGGCCATCTGGGTCTCGATCCGGGCTTCGTCGAAGATCGCGTATTCCCCGCGAGCCGCGCGCAGTTGCGGATGGATGGGCTATTTCGCCGGGTTTAGACGTTGGGCGTCGGCGCCTCGAGCGACGGCGCGGCGCGCCCGCGCATAGCGGGCGGTCCGCCTAGGCGGCGTTACGGGTGCCGCGGCGCCAGCGCTCGACCGTCTGGTGTACCGCGGAGGGGTCGTCGACGTCGTGCGACCAGGCCGCGGCGAACGAGGCCGTCGAGCTTTTCGGGCGGTGTTCCTCGGCCAGCGGGTTAAAACAGATGCGCATCGGCAGCGAGACGCCTTCGCCGACCGCGATCGCCTCGCCGTTGCGCAATGCCGGCAGAAAATCCATCAGTCCATGCGACGACTCGGAAAGGGCGCCGCGCAGGATGTCCTGGTCGTCGTGATTGGTCATACGCAATGCGAACATCGTGTTGCACTCCGACAGGAGGCTCGATGCCAGGTCGGACGGGCGCTGCGTGATGACGCACAGCGACACCCCGTATTTGCGGCCCTCCTTGGCGATCCGCGACAGCGCCCGCTTTGCCGGCTCGAAACCGAGCTGGCTGTCGCGCGGCGCATAGCGATGGGCTTCTTCACAGACGATCGTGATCGGGATCGTGGTATCGCTCCACATCGCAAAGTCGAAGCTCAGCCGGCACACCAGCGACACCACGACATTCAGCACCTCGGACGGCACGCCCGAAACATCGAGGATCGTGATCGGCCTGCCGTTCACCGGGATGCGGAACAGGTTTGACAGGATCTCGGACATCTCGTCGCGCAGGCTGAGGCTCGTCCCGAAGACGAAGGCGTAGCGCGCATCGCCCTGCAGCGCGACGATCCGCGCCTTGACCGTCTGGAAGGCGCCGACGCTTTCCGGCCGGTTGAGCGCCCCGGCGGCGCGGTCGAGATTGGTCAGCACATCGGACATGCGATAAGGCACCGGCGTGTCGACACTGCCGACCTTGTCGAGCCCGATCCGCGAAAAATTGGCCTGCTTGGCGGCAAGTACGGCCTCGCCGAGGATCTTCCTCTGCTCGGAATCGCTCTGCTCGCTCCCCAGCACGACCTCGGCCAGCTCCTCGAAATTGAACAGCCAATACGGCAGGTGCAGCCCGCCGTCCGGGCGCAAGACCAAGGCGCGGTCGGCAAAGGCGCGGCCATATTCGTTGTGCGGATCGAGCAGCACGACGTGGGCGTTCGGGTTGTGCTCGATGACGGCGCGCAGGATCGCCGCAATGGCGCATGACTTGCCCGACCCGGTCGTGCCGACGATGCTGAAATGCTTCCCCATCAAATCGTCGATCCGCAGGTATGCGGGAACGTTGCTGGCCTGGTAGAGCGTGCCAATTGGCAGGCTGACGGTGCCCCGCGGCGCGTAGACCTGCGCGAGATCATCGGGCGTCGCAAGGTAAACCGGCGCCTCGATCGCGGGAAACACCGATACGCCGCGCTGGAAGTTAACGGTATTGCCGTTTGCACCGTGCAGCATCTCGCCGAGCAGCTCGATCTCGACGATCTTCATATCCTCGTCCGGCGCCGACAGCGACGGCAGCGGCACCCGCAGGGCGTTGACCATTCCGAAGACCATCGAGGCGCGGGTAAGCAGCTTAACCAGGCCGCCCATCTCGACCGCCTCGGTGCGGCGCGTATCGTCGGTCACGATCGGCTCGAGCAACACGATGACCTGGGCCGCGGATACAGCGATAACCCGGCCGACCCGCGCACCCTCGATGATTGGGAGATTGGTACCGTCCATTGCTTCTCTCGTCATTGGCGCTCCCCGCCGGGCGCAGCGGTCGAAGCGGCGGGATTAGTATTCGATCGTACCGAAGATCCCGAAATGCGGATTGTCACGCAACCGCCGCCGTGGTCAGCGGACGGACTCGGTCGGCCGGCAGGTGGATCTCAACCGTGGTGCCGATATCGACCTCGCTGTCGAGCGTGAGCTCGCCGCCGTGCATCCTGACCAGGGCGCGTGCAATCGGCAGGCCGAGGCCGATCCCGCCGTGCTGGCGGGTCAGATGATCCTCGACCTGGTCGAGCGGTTTGAGGACCCGCTCGAGATCCTCGCTGGGAATGCCCTGACCGGTGTCGCGGACCAGAATCGACAGGCCACCGTCGGCCGTCACATCCCATTCGATGTCGACGTGGCCGCCTTCCGGCGTGAACTTGATGGCGTTCGACAACAGATTGAAGAAAACCTGCGTCATCTTGCCGAGATCGAGGCGGAGCACGCGTTCGACCGTCACGCCATATCTGATGGCGACCGACTTCTCCTCCGCGGCCCGGCGCAGCGGCCGGATTGCGCCATCCAGCACCTCATCGAGCAACGCGTCCTGCTCGGTGAGGGTGAGCTTGCCGGCCTCGATCCGGGCCAGGTCAAGCACGCCGTTGAGCATCCCTAACAGCTGGCTCCCGGCTTCATGGATGTATTTCGCATAGACCGGCACGTCGCCGCTCGAGCGCGGCGCGGTCTGGATGATCTCGGAAAAGCCGATGATGGCGTTGAGCGGGGTGCGCAGCTCGTGCGTCATCGTCGCGAGAAACTGGCTTTTGCCGCGATCTGCCGCCTGGGCCTGGCGCATCGCCTCCTCGGCAAGCCGCGCCGCGCGTTCGGCCTGCTCCTTTGCGGCGATCAGGACCCGCTCGGTGTAGCTGCGTTCGAGCAGCGCGCCGAGCTGATTGCAATATTCGTCCAGAAGCGATCGGTGTTGGTGCTGTGCGCGGCGCATCCGAAGGTCCTCTTCCACCGCCACCCTATCGCAGAATGGTAAACAGGAGTTAAACATGCCCTCCGACCAGTTTATCACCGATGGCCCGAGTCGCGCACGATAAGCTGCCGCGGGCGAGACAGCGGCGACGGACGCCACGATCGGCAAGCCGTGTCACCTTGGCTCTTGCCCTGATGCGGCGGGCGACGCAATTTTACCGGCATGGCCATGCTCCGTTCCGCACCGCGCCTCGTCGCGGTCCTCGGGCCGACCAATACCGGCAAGACGCATCTCGCGATCGAGCGCATGCTCGATCACACGAGCGGCATGATCGGTTTTCCGCTGCGCCTCCTGGCCCGCGAAAATTACGATCGCGTGGTCAGGCTGCGCGGTGCGCGCGCGGTCGCGCTGATCACCGGCGAGGAGAAAATCCTGCCGCCGAACCCGTCCTACTTCCTCTGCACCGTCGAATCGATGCCGCTCGACCGCCCCGTCGAGTTTCTCGCCGTCGACGAAATCCAGCTCTGCGCCGACCCCGAGCGTGGCCATGTCTTTACCGCCCGTCTGCTGCACGCGCGCGGCCTCAGCGAGACGATGTTTCTCGGCGCCGACACAATCAGGCCCCTGATGCGCCGGCTCGTTCCCAGGGCCGAGTACATCAGCCGCCCGCGCCTCTCGACGCTGACCCACACCGGCCACAAGAAGGTGACCCGCCTGCCGCCGCGCAGCGCGGTCGTCGCCTTTGCCGTCGCCGACGTGTTCTCGCTCGCCGAGCTGGTGCGGCGGCAGCGCGGCGGCACGGCGGTCGTGCTGGGCGCGCTGAGCCCGCGCGCGCGCAACGCCCAGGTCGGCATGTTCCAGGCCGGCGAAGTCGATTATCTCGTCGCCACCGACGCGATCGGCATGGGGCTCAACATGGATCTCGACCATGTCGCCTTCGCCCAGCTCGCCAAGTTCGACGGGCGCGGGCCACGCCGCCTTTCGCCGGCTGAGATCGCCCAGATCGCCGGGCGTGCCGGCCGGCACATGAGCGACGGCACGTTCGGGACCACCGCCGATGAGGGGCTGCTCGATCCCAACATCGTGGCGGCGGTCGAGGAGCATCGCTTTGAGCCTCTGACCCATCTGTCCTGGCGCAACACGCGCCTCAGCTTCGACACGGTCGGCGCCCTGCTGCGCAGCCTCGATGAGCGGCCGCCGAAGCCCGGCCTCATTCAGGCGCGCCACGCCGACGACCATCGCGCGCTGCAGCTGTTGTCGCGCAAGGCGGAGGTGATGGACCTCGCCGTCCATCCCGGGGCGGTCCGCCTCCTGTGGGAGGTTTGCCAGATCCCCGATTTCCGCAAGGTGATGAGCGACAGCCATGCGCGGTTTCTGGCGCAGTGCTTCCTGCATCTCGCGGGGCCGAGCGAGCGGCTGCCCGCCGCCTGGGTCGGCGCCCAGATGGCGCAGCTCGATCGGCTCGACGGCGACATCGACACGCTGATGGCGCGCATCGCTCATATCCGCACCTGGACCTACATCACCCATCGTCCCGACTGGGTCGAGGGCGCGGCCGATTGGCAGGAACGCGCGCGCGGCATCGAAGACCGGCTGTCCGATGCGCTGCACGACCGGATCACCCAGCGCTTTGTCGATCGCCGCTCGGCCTTTCTCGTCCGCCGCCTTGCCGGCGACGCCGATGTCTTCGCGTCGGTCGACAAGGCCGGGGAAGTGCATGTCGAAGGCACCTATGTCGGCCGGCTCGACGGGTTCCGCTTTGTCCCCGATTCGGCGGAGGGCGACGCAAAGCGCATGCTGATCACCGCCGCCAACCGCGTCCTGCGCGGCGAGGTGACGGCGCGAGCGCGCCAGCTCGCGGCGGCGGACGCGGCGGATTTTGTGATCGAGGCAACCGGAGAGTTGCGCTGGCGCGGCGGGCCGGTCGGCCGGCTCGTCGCCGGCGACACCGTTCTCGCGCCGCGAATCGAGGTGCGGGCCGGCGATTTTCTCGATGGCGAGGCGCGCGAGCGGGTCCGCCAGCGCCTGCAGCTTTTCGTCAAGGGCGAGATCGAACGCCGTCTCGCACCGCTTTTCGCCGCCGAGGCGCTGCCGCTGGGCGGCGTCGGGCGCGGTCTCGTCTTCCAGCTGGTCGACGCCCTCGGCTGTCTCCCCGCCGAGGACGTCGCCGCACCGCTGAAGGCGCTCGACGTGCCGAGCCGGCGCGCGCTCGGCCGGGTCGGGGTGCGCTTCGGCGGCACGACGATCTATGTCGAGCCGCTGCTCGGCGCCGAAACGGCGCGCTTCCGCGCGCTGCTCTGGGCGATCCACGCCGGCCGCGCCGTGCCGCCGGTCCCCGGCGCGCGCAACCGCGGCAAGGCGATTGCGGTCGATCCGGAACTGCCGCCGTCGTTCTATGCGGCGATTGGCCGGCGCGTCCTCGGTGGGCTGGCGCTGCGCCCCGACCGGCTCGAGCGGCTGGCAAGAGCGGCCCGCGATCGCGCTCGCACTGGCCGGTTTGTCGCCGACGCCGAATTGGCGGCGCTCGCCGGGGTTGCGCCGCGCGAGTTGCGCCACGTGCTGCTCGCGCTCGGCTATCGCGCGGTCATCGAAGCCGGCAATGAGGTCTTCGTTGCCAAACCCCGTCGCCGCGGCGCCCAGCCGGCGCCCCGCCCCGGCCCCCGACCGCCGCGCGAGGGCCACCCCTTCGCCAAGCTGCAGGAGTTGAAGCTCGCTTGACCGCCGTTGCCCCCGCGACCGCGCCGGAGCGCGCCAAGACCCGCCTCGATCAGTGGTTATGGTTTGCCCGCTTCGCCAAAAGCCGGTCGCTCGCGGCCCGGCTTTGCGCCGCCGGCGCGGTGGCGATCAACGGGGCGGCGGCACGGAAGCCGAACCAGACCGTGCGGGTCGGCGATGTCGTCGTCGTCCCGCAAGGCGGCTGGCTGCGCACGGTACGGGTGCTGGCGCTCGGCGTGCGGCGTGGCCCCGCAGCAGAAGCGCGCCTGCTTTACGCGGACGAAGGGGCAGTCCCACGGCCCGACCCGGCCGCCGATTGGGTGCCGCTGCTCGATGCCGACGATCCGCCGGATCCGCCGGCACCCCGGGCCGCGACGCTCACTTGACAAGGGCGAGCGCCGCGCGCAGGCGCGGGTCCTCGGCCGTGGCGAGCCATTCGAACACCACCATCTCGGTGGTGACGGTCTCGGCGCCGTGGCGGGCCATGCGGGCGATCGCCGTTTCCTTGCTCTCGGCCCGGCGCGAGCCGACCGCATCGCGCACGAGATAGACCCGCCGCCCGGCGTCGATGAGGCCGAGCACGGTTTGCAGCACGCAGACATGGGTCTCGCAGCCGGCGACGACGACGGCGGGGTGGCCGGCAAGCCGGTCGAGAAACCCGGGGGTGCGGCAGGCGTCGAAATTCATCTTGGCGGCGATGCGGGGGTCGGCGGGCGCGGCGAGCTCGGGCAGCGTCGAGCCGAGGCCGTCGGCGTTCTGCTCGGTGAAGAGGACCGGCACATCGAACAATTCCGCCGCGTCGATCAGGCGCCGCGCATTGGCGACGACCGCCGCGCCGCCCTCGATCGCCGGCATCAGCCGCGCCTGGAAATCGACGATCAGCAGGGTCGAGGTCGCGCGGTCGATCGTCAGCATGGCAGAGACGCCTCAGACGGTAATTGCGCCCTCGAGATACAACAACGCGCGGCCGGCAATCGTCACCCGGTCGCCGCGGAGGGCGCAGGACAGCGCACCGCCGCGACGCGACAGCTGGCGGGCTTCGAGCCGGTTTTTGCCGAGCCGCTCGGCCCAATAGGGGATCAGCGTGCAATGCGCCGACCCCGTCACCGGGTCTTCGTCGACGCCGCGCGCCGGGGCAAAGAAGCGCGACACGAAATCGACGCCGCCCGTCCCCGGCGCCGTAACGATGACGGCAAACCGGTCGAGCGCAGCGACCGCGGCGAAATCAGGGCGCAGGGCTTCGATGGCATCGGCGCTGTCGTAGACGGCGAGATAATCGCGCGCCGCAAGCAGGGCGCCCGGTCGCCGTCCGAGCGCGGCAACCAGCGGTTCCGACATTGCGCACGGCGCCGGCGGACGGGCCGGGAAATCGAGCGCGAGGAGATCGCCGTCGCGCGTGACGGTCAGCGCCCCGGCCTGCTGCGTCTGGAAGGTGATCTCGCCGCGCTCGGGCCGCAGCCAGC
>DASYUS010000547.1:0-3659 GCA_036000945.1 Allostellaceae bacterium | reverse complement strand
TCGCGACCTACGGAGCGAGCTGCCTCGTGGTGACGCGGCTCAGCCGGCGCCTGGAAGCGGCGAAGATCCAGGCGCGGGAGACGCCGCCGGCGCTCGTTCGCCGCGACCGGCGGCAGAGTTTTCTGTCGCTCGTGGCGATCGCGGCGATGTTCGGCACCGGGCACTTTCTCTATGCCGAATGGGGCTGGGGGCTCGCGCCGTGGGGCGGCGTCCCCGGCATGGTGCTGTCGTTCGTCCTGTCGCTGGTGCTGTTCGACACCTGGTTCTACTGGTTTCACCGGGTGATCCACACCCGGCTTTTCTATGCCCGGGTGCACCGCTGGCACCACATGACGGTGACGCCGGTTGTCTGGTCGAACAACAGCGACCGGCTGGTCGACAACCTCTTTCTGCAATCCTATTGGCTGGTCGCGCATTTCCTCGTGCCGGCCGCCCCCGTCGTGCTGCTGGTGCACAAGCTCTACGACCAGGTGACCGGCGTCATCGGTCATTCCGGGTACGAGCATGGCGGCGTGTGGTGCCGGCCGCCGTCGCCGCTCGTCGGCGTCACCCACCACGACCAGCATCACCGCTTTTTCCGGTGCAATTATGCGACGCACTTTACGCTGTGGGACCGGCTGATGGGGACGCTGCACCCTGAGCACAACACGGAATTGCGGCGCAACCTCGCGGCGACCGCGGCGGCGCGGCTGCTACCCCCACCCTGCCCTCCCCCGCGAGCGGGGGAGGGCAGGGGAGGGTCCTCCCCCGGAAGCGGGGGAGAATGATCAGCGTCAGGCGGTCAGGATTTCGAGGACGTGGCCGTTCGGGTCCTCGAAATAGACGCCGCGGCCGCCGCGCCGGTGGTTGATCTCTCTGTCGGTGCGCGAGCGCGGGCCGCTGCCGTAGGCGATGCCCTCCTCTTTCACCCGTCCGAAGATCGCGTCGAACTCCGCCTCGCTGACCTTGAAAGCGTAATGATGCATGTCGAACGGGCCGCGCTCGTCGAAATCGAGGGTCAGCGCGTCGTTGACCTGGACCGGCGCGAAATGCGAATGCGGCCCCTTGTAGTCGAGGCCAAAAATCCGCGCGAAAAACCGGGCCGAAGCCACCTTGTCGTGCGCCGGAACGATGGTGTGGTCGAGAACGATCGCCATGGCAACCTCCCACGCTCGGTTGGTTTCTGATGTAGCCGATCTGGCGCCGGTTGGCCAGCTTGCCTTAAGCTGCAGGGCCGCCGCCTGTGGGAGATGCGCGATGCCGAGTTTCCGCCCTTCGTCCGATCTCGACATGCACTACGAGGTCGACGATTTCACCGATCCGTGGACAAAGCCGGAGACCATCCTCCTGCTGCACGGCAACGCCGAGAGCGGGCTCGCCTGGTGGGCCTGGGTCCCGCCGTTGGCGCGGCATTACCGGGTGGTGCGGCCCGACATGCGCGGGTTCGGCCAATCGACGCCGATGCCGCGGAATTACCCCTGGACCCTCGACCGGCTGATCGAGGATTTCTGCCTGTTGATGGACCATCTCGGCATCGACCGGTTTCATCTGGTCGGCGCCAAGATCGGCGGCACCATCGCCCGCGCCTTTGCCGCGCGCCGCCCCGAGCGGCTGAAGACGCTGACGATCGTCGGCTCGCCACCGCCGTTCCGCGCCGGCGTCGCCGAAAAGGTGCCCGAAGTGGTGCGGATGTTCGAGGAGCACGGGGTCGAATATTGGGCGCGGCAGAATATGGCCAACCGCCTCGGCAGCGCCTTTCCGCCGGAAGGCTTCGAGTTCTGGTGCAAATTCATGGCGCGCACCGCGGTCTCGACGCAGATCGGCTTTATGGGAACGATCGCCTGCGCCGACATTCGCGCCGACGTGCCCAAGATCGCCTGCCCAACGTTGGTCATCACCACCGAGGACAGCGGTCTCGGCTCGGTCGCCGACATGCGCGCCTGGCAGGAGCAGATCGCCGGCTCGGAACTCGTCGTGCTGCCCGGCAACTCCTACCACGTCGCCGCGACCCACGCCGATCCGAGCGCCCGGGCAACCCTCGACTTCATCGCCCGCCGCGGCGCCGGCTGAGGCCAAATTCATTGCGGCTGGCGAGTGGCGCGCGGTAGAGTCGGGCTGGCCGCAACCGAGATGCCCGCCGAATGACCAGTGCCGCGATCCGTCTCGCCGCCCCGACCCCCGACGAACTGGTCGGGCGGGCGCGCGAGATGGTCCCGGAAATCCGCGCGCTCGCCGAAGAGACCGAGCGCAACCGCAAGATTGCGCCGCACATCATCCAGAAATTCCGCGACGCCGAGTTGCTGCGGACCTGCCGGCCGAAGGAATTCGGCGGCTTCGAGTACGACGGCGAGACCGCGCTCCGGATCGCGCTGACGATCTCGGCGGCCTGCGCCTCGACCGGCTGGGCGGTCAACGGCGCGGTGTCGAACGGCCGGTCGATGAGCCATTTCGCGATCGAGACGCAGCGCGAGATCTGGAGCACCGACGAAGACCCGTTCAGCTGCGCCTGCTTTGCCCCGACCGGGACGGCGGTGCCGGTCGACGGCGGCTACATCCTCAACGGGCACTGGTCGTTCGCCAGCGGCTGCGACCACGCCAGCTGGGCCTATCTCGGCGCCTTCATCACCCCGCCGGACAGCCGGCCGCCCCCGGATCGGGGTCCGGGGCAGGCCTATGAGGGCGCCTTCTTCCTGCTGCCGATCGAGGATTGCGAGATCATCGACAACTGGTTCGTCAACGGCCTCGCCGGCACCGGCAGCAAGGACATCGCGGTCAAGGACGTGTTCGTGCCGGAGCGCCGCATCCTCCTGTTCTCCGACGCGCGCGCCGGCACGACGCCGGGGGCGAGGTATCACAAGAACCCGATCTACCGCATGCCTCTGTTGATCAACGGCGCCTCGATGCTGGCCTCGACTGCGGTCGGGGCGGCGCGCGGCGCGCTCGACGCCTATCACGAGATGATCATGTCGGGGCGCAAGACCCGCGGTGCGCTGGCCGGCGGCCAGCTGCCGATGGCGGAATTCGCGACGGTGCAGCTGCGCTACGCCGAGGCGGCCTCGAATGTCGAGGCGGCCGAGCTGATCCTCCTCACCGACATGCGCAAGATGACGCAAAAGCTTTACGCCGGCGGCGAGATTACCGTCGATGACCGCATCCGCTGCCGCCGCGACCAGGCCTATGTGACGCGGCTTGCGGTGCAGGCTGTCGAGGCACTGAATGCGGCGACCGGCGGCTATGGCCTATTGCTGTCGAACCCGGTGCAGCGCGCCTGGCGGGACGTCAACGCGGTCGCCCGCCACGTCAGCCTCAACTGGGACGCGGTCGGCACGATGTACGGCCAGCATTCCTTCGGCCTCGAGCCGAAGGGGCAGTATTAATTGTCACCACGAAGGTACGAAGAACACGAAGAAGGCGTTACTCGGTTTGTGCTAAGAGCTGTGCGGCGCAGCACGAAAAACGTCTTCGTGCCCTTCGTGTCTTCGTGGTGAGATCAACGCGTAGCGAATTTGAGGAGGACGGAGATGGCGGAAATTCTTGGGCTCGGCTGCACCCATTGGCCGACCTTGTGCGGCAAGAACGAGGGACTGACCGGCGTCTTCAAGCGGGTGCTCGACGCGCCCAACGTCGACCCGCACTACAAGGACCCGCGCAACTGGCCGAAGGAGCTGATGGAGGAGCTT
>DASYUS010000546.1:0-1617 GCA_036000945.1 Allostellaceae bacterium | reverse complement strand
CGAGCAGGTCAGAGGGCCGTGCGCTGGTGCCGGCGGTGTAGAGCGGCGGGTGCTCCAAGAGCCAGACGAGCTCGGGCGCGCCGCCGTCGCGGATCGCCGCGATGCGCCGCTCCATCTCGCCGACCGCCGCCTCGTACGGCACCGGATCGTCGCTGCGGCGCCACTCGATTTCGCCCGGTGCCGTGCCCATCTCTCGGTCCATCGCGCTTGATATGGTATCGCGTGTTTGCTAAGCACGCGCGCCATTCACCCCCACCCTACCCTCCCCCGCGCGCGGGGGAGGGTAGGGTGGGGGCCGCGTGCGGTCGTGGCGGAATTGGTAGACGCGCAGCGTTGAGGTCGCTGTGGGGGAAACTCCGTGGAAGTTCGAGTCTTCTCGACCGCACCAAAGATCGCGCTTCTCGCCCTCGCACTTGCCGGCTTCCCGGCGGCGGCGCAGATGGTCGGCGGCCAGTACCAGGTCGCCGGCACCAATGCCGACGGGTCGGGCTACCGGGGCACCGCCACGATCACGCCGCGCAGCAACTCGACCTGCCGCATCACCTGGCAGACCGGCTCGACCTCGACCGGCATCTGCATGCTAGCAGGGCGGGCGTTCGCCGCGAGCTACGTGCTGAACGGCAAGGTCGGCCTGGTCGTCTACGAATTACAGGCGGACGGCTCGTTGAAGGGCGTGTGGACGATGGCCGACCAGCCGGGCGCCGGCACCGAGATCTTGACCCCCGCGAAATAGCGTCGCCGCCCTCCCGCAGCCGGCGAGCGGAGGCCATATAACGCGCATGCAGAACACCTGCCTCCCGCTGCTCGACCACGATCTCGGCGCCGAGATCGACATGCTGCGCGACAGCGTACGCGAGTTCGCCGAGGCAAAGATCGCGCCTATCGCCGCCGAGATCGACAAGACCGACCGCTTTCCGATCGAGCTGTGGCCGGAGATGGGCGCGCTCGGCCTGCACGGCATCACGGTCGAGGAGGAATACGGCGGCGCCGGCATGGGCTACCTCGCGCATTGCGTCGCGATGGAGGAAGTGAGCCGCGCCTCGGCTTCGGTCGGCCTCTCCTACGGCGCCCATTCCAACCTCTGCGTCAACCAGATCCGCCGCAACGGCAGCGAGGCGCAGAAGAAGAAATACCTCCCCGACCTGATCTCCGGGAAGCATGTCGGGGCGTTGGCGATGTCGGAGCCGGGCGCCGGCTCCGATGTCGTCTCGATGCGGCTGCGCGCCGACCGAAAGGGCGACCGCTACATCCTCAACGGGTCGAAATTGTGGATCACCAACGGCCACGCCGCCTCGACGCTCGTCGTCTACGCCAAGACAAAGCCCGACGCGGGGCCGCGCGGCATCACCGCCTTCCTCATCGAGAACGGCTTCAAAGGTTTCCGCCCGGCGCAGAAGCTCGACAAGCTCGGCATGCGCGGCAGCCCGACCTCGGAGCTGGTGTTCGAGGATTGCGAGGTGCCGGCGGAAAACGTGCTGGGCCAGGTCGACGAGGGCGTGCGCGTCCTGATGAGCGGCCTCGATTTCGAGCGCGCGGTGCTCGCCGCCGGGCCGCTCGGCATCATGCAGGCCGCTCTTGACGCGGTCATCCCCTACATCCACGACAGAAAACAGTTCG
>DASYUS010000545.1:0-2161 GCA_036000945.1 Allostellaceae bacterium | reverse complement strand
CTTCCTTGGGCAAATGCGCCATCGTAGTAACACCAGATGACGACGGCTATGAAGGCGACCGCGTGTTGCTCCGCGCTAGGCGCGATGGCGAATGGCGGCATCACGAACAGAGCCAACCCGATCAAAAAGGTCCGCCAGGTGAATTCGCTCGCGATACGCAGGACGGCGTGATTGTAAAAATGCGGGGTCCTCATCCCGTCAATTCCCGGATGTCGCAGCAGTACGCGGCCGAGCGCGCCGCGCTCGGCTAATCGCTGATCAATCTAGCAGATGGCTTGAGCCCTTGCGCTTGTCTTTTGGCGGTAAGCTCGCAACTCATGCGTTTCCCCCGGCCGGCTCAGATAACTGGACAACGGGGATCAGAGCACCAATGGACAGCGGCGCCGCGTTTGACGGCGTGCAGTTCGGCTGGCGTCGCGCGAGGCGTTGGGCATTGCGCGCGGCGCGGCGGCGGGGCAAGGTTTGCGGCACACCATGCGGGAGGTGCGGCGATGGCTGCCGACCATGACCACGCACACGGCTCCGACCACGGCTCGGAATTGTCCGAAATGCAGCTCCGGGTGAAGGCGCTCGAAACCATCCTGACCGAGAAGGGCTATGTCGATCCGGCAGCGCTCGACCAGATCGTCGAGAATGTCGAGACCAGGATCGGTCCGCATATCGGCGCGCGCATCGTCGCCCGCGCCTGGGCCGATCCCGAGTTCAAGGCGCGGCTGCTGGCGGACGCCAGCGCGGCGGTAAATGCGCTCGCCGGCTACGACCCGGTTGCGGCGCATCTGATCGCCGTCGAGAACACGCCCAAGCTGCACAACATCGTCGTCTGCACGCTGTGCTCGTGCTACCCGTGGTCGGTCTTGGGATTGCCGCCTGTCTGGTACAAATCGTTTCCCTACCGCTCGCGCGCGGTCATCGACCCGAAGGGGGTGCTCGCCGATTTCGGTGTCGCGCTCTCGCCCGACACCGAGATCCGCATCTGGGATTCGACCGCCGAGACGCGGTTCATCGTCTTGCCGATGCGGCCCGAGGGAACAGACGGGTGGAGCGAGGAGCAGCTCGCGACGCTGGTAACGCGCGACTGCATGGTCGGGACCGGACTGGCTAAATCGCCGGCGGAGCTGCGGCAATGAGCAACACGGTCCATGACATGGGCGGAATGCACGGCTTCGGCCCGGTCGAGCCGGAGGCGGACGAGCCGGTGTTCCACGCTCCCTGGGAGGGCCGGGTGCTGGCGATGCAGCGCGCCACCGGCGCGATTGGCCTGTGGACGATCGACGGCGGGCGCGCCTCGCTCGAAAACCTGCCGCCGCTGGACTATCTCGGGTCGTCCTATTACCGCCGCTGGTTTCTCGGGATGGAGCGGCGGCTCGTCGCACACGGCCTCGTCGCCGACGACGAGATCGCCGCCGGCCGCTCGCTGCGGCCGGGCATGAGGCTCAACCGCAAGCTGACCTTGGGCGACGCGAAGAATTGGCGCTGGCCGCATTACGATCGGCCCGCCCCCGCCCCTGCCCGCTTCCGGCCGGGCGACGCCGTGCGAACCCGCAACATCAATCCGACGACGCATACCCGCCTGCCGCGCTATGCCCGCGACAAGCTGGGCGTGGTCGAGGCGGTGCGCGGCTGCCACGTCTTTCCCGACAGCGCGGCGATCGGCGCCGGCGACGACCCGCAATGGCTCTACACGGTCGTCTTTTCAGCGCGCGAATTGTGGGGCGAAGAGGCCGACCCGGCGGTCCGCGTGTCGATCGAAGCATTCGAGCCGTACCTGACGGCGGCATGAGCGATCCCGATCTCGACCCGATCGTAGCAGCCCTGCCGAGCCTGCCGCGCGACGAGGGCGGCCCGGTGTTTCGCGAGCCGTGGGAGGCGCAGGCCTTTGCGATGACGCTGGCGCTCTACCGGCGCGGCCTCTTCATCTGGCCGGAATGGGCCGCCGCCCTCGCCGCCGAGATCAAGCGTGCCCAGGCGGCCGGCGACCCCGACACCGGCGACACCTATTACCACCACTGGCTCGCCGCCTTGGAACGCCTCGTCGCCGACAAGGGCGTCGCCGACCGGGCCAGCCTCGAGCGCTATCGCGATGCCTGGGACCGCGCCGCCGACCGCACGCCGCACGGCACCCCGATCGAGCTGCGCCCGGAAGATTTTCGCGGCTGATCCA
>DASYUS010000544.1:0-16978 GCA_036000945.1 Allostellaceae bacterium | reverse complement strand
CCGTCGCGCAGCCCCGGCCAATAGCGCCGCACCGCCCCATAGAAGGCCTCGCCGCGGCGCGGATCGACCGCGTAATCGACACCATCGATCCATTCGACATCGGGACCGAAACGCGCCTGCCCGGCAAGGTCGAGGGTGATGTGGACGCCGAGCCCGCCCGGCATCGGCACCGGGTAGATCAGGTGGTGGAACGGCGTCCTGCCGCTCAGCGTGAAATAAACGCCGCGGCAGAAATAGGCCGGCGGGATGCTGTCCGGCGGCACGCCGTTAATCGCGCGGGCCAACGCCGGTGCATGCAGCCCGGCGGCGTTGACGAGAAGGCGGCAGCGGATCGTCGCCGGATCGTCGCCACCGACGGAGAGGTCAAAACCGCCATTGCCCAGCACTCGGCCCGACAAGACGGGCGCGCGGAACGCCACGAACGCGCCGGCGTCCTCGGCCTCGCCCTGAAAGGCGAGCATCAGCGCATGGCTGTCGATGATGCCGGTCGACGGCGAGAGCAACGCCGCGACGCAATCGAGTTCGGGTTCAAGACGCCGGGCTTCAGCCGCGCTCAGCCATTCGAGATTGTCGACGCCATTGGCGCGCGCCGCTTCCTCGATCTTTTGCACGCCAGGGATTTCCGCCTCTTCGGTGGCGACAATCAGCTTGCCGAGCCGAGCGTGCGGTACGCCGTGCTCGCGGCAATAGGCATAGAGGCGCTTGCGCCCCTCGACGCAGCTCGCCGCCTTCAGGCTGCCCTGCGGGTAATAAAGGCCGCCGTGGATGACCTCGCTGTTGCGCGAGGAGGTTTCGAACCCGATGGTGTAGGCGCGTTCGAGGACGATCACCTCATGCCCGGCCAGCGCCAATGCCCGCGCCGCCGCCAACCCGATCACTCCGGCGCCGACGACGACCGCCTCGACTTCGTCCACTGCGTATTCCCAATCTCATCCCGTCATACCGGCGAAGGCCGGTATCCACGGCAAACGTGGGTCCCGGCCTTCGCCGGGATGACAATAAGGCGGGCCTTGTTCTTCGCCAAGGTTTGGGCGCGGCTGGGCGAGCGTCAGCTCTGGGTGAAAAATTCGCGCAGCGCCCGATAGGTGTCGTCCGGCGCTTCCTCGGGGAGGAAATGGCCGCTTCGGATCGCCTGCCCCGCGACGTTGTCGGCGTGGTCGCGCCATACCGAGAGCACATCGTAGCCGCTGCCTTGGCCGCTGCGCTCGCCCCACAGGACGAGCAGCGGCATCCCAAGCTTCCGGCCGCGGTCGGCGCGGTCGTGTTCGAGGTCGATCGACGCGCCGGCGCGGTATTCGTCGCAGGTCGCGCGGATCGTCTCGGGATTGCTGAAGCAGCGCAGGTATTCGGCGAACGCCTCCGGCTCGATCGCGCCGTTGTCGAGGAGCCGGCCGAACTGGTGGCGCAGAAAGAATTCGCTCTCGGCGCCGAGCAGCCGCTCCGGCAGGCCGCGGCCCTGGATCAGGAAAAACCAGTGCCAGCTGCCGGT
This sequence comes from Allostellaceae bacterium, assembly GCA_036000945.1. Taxonomy (GTDB): domain Bacteria; phylum Pseudomonadota; class Alphaproteobacteria; order ATCC43930; family CGMCC-115725; genus DATARH01. Next base: position 15,489 of record DASYUS010000544.1, on the reverse strand, counting down.
GGCCATGTTCTGGTCGATCGTCTCGAAGCGGTAGAGCGTCGGCACGATGTCGAGGACGGCGGCGCGTTCGATATGCTGCGGGTGATCGCGCAACAGCCGATGCGTGACCCGGGCGCCGCGGTCGTGCCCGGCGACACGAAACCGCTCGAAGCCGAGCGCCGCCATCGTCTCGACCTGGTCCCGCGCCAGCGCCCGCTTCGAATAGGCGGCGTGGTCGGGGGCCGAGGGCGGCTTCGAGCTGTCGCCGTAGCCGCGCAGATCGGGGATGACGAGGGTGAAATCCTCGGCCAGGCGCGGCGCCACCTTGCGCCACATCACCTGCGTTTCGGGGTAGCCGTGCAGCAGCAAGAGCGGCGGGCCGCTGCCGCCGGTCACCAGGTTGATCGTCGCGCCCGAGGTGTCGACGCGCCGGCGCTCGAAGCCCGGAAAGAAATCGGCCATCGGCAGGCAGCGCTAGGCGGACGTCTCGGGCGGGCCTTTCAGCTCGACGGTGTTGCCGTCGGGATCGGTGATGTAGATCGACAAGCCGTAGCCTTCGGCGCCATAGCGCCGCCGCACCTCGCCGGCATCGATCCCGTGGCGCTTCAAATGCGCCGTCAGTGCCGGCACGTCCATTGCTTCGATGCGCACCGCGAAGTGGTCCATGTTGCGGCCGTCGTCTTCGTCCTCGGTGCGCGGCACCAGATCGATCATCGCCGATCCGGCGCGCAGCTGGACGAGGCCGATCTCAGCGAGGCGACGCTCGACGTGGAGGCCCAGCACCTCTTCGTAGAAGGTGATCGCGCGGTCGATATCGGCGACGCGCAGGACGACATGGTCGAGGCCCTTGACCCGCAGCGCCGACTCTGCCCGAGTGGCGAGCGTTGCATCATTCGGCATGGCAGGTTTCCTCCCTCATTGTGACTTTGACGCGTGGTGCCTGGCGTGGCCGGCGCGATAGGCTTGGCGCTCCGCCCACGTTAGAACGCCGTCATGGTCGGCGTCCATCCGGTCGAATCGCCTTTCGGCATTGCTCTTTGCCCGCGCGACATAGTCCTCGCGCCTGATGTCGCCACCCTTCTTCGCCGCGGGCGCTGCGGACGCGCCGGCGGGTGGGCCTGCCGGCGGGGGTTGCGACTGCGCCAGGGCGAAGACAGGCCACAGCAGGGCGAGGAGGCTCACGACAGGCATGGCGCGCATGTTCGATGTTCCCGGCTGGTAGTCGCGCCCGGCGAGCGTAGCGAAACGGCGGTGGCCGAGCAATGATTGCCGACGCCCGATCGCGCTAGGCGTTGCCGGCGTCACGGCGCTACAGTGGATCGATAGCATCCGGCCGGAGAGAACGAATGCAGCCCATTCGCATCGGCAATTTCGAGATCAACCGCATCGCCGATTACCAGGGACCGTTCTTCGATCCGGGCGACTTCTTCCCGGATTTCGACCCCGCCGTGGTCGAGGAGCACGCGGCCCTGCTCGGGCCGCGCGTGCTGGAGCCGGGCACCGGCAAGCTGATCTTCAGCTTCCACAGCTTTGTCGTGAAGACCGGCCGTCACACGATCCTCATCGATTCCTGCATCGGCAACGACAAGGAACGGCCGACCCGGCCGCAATTCCACCGCATCCGCACCTCGTTCATCGACGATCTGGCGCGCCTCGGGGTCAGGCCCGAGGAGGTCGACTACGTCATGTGCACGCATCTGCACTGGGACCATGTCGGCTGGAACACCCGGCTGGTCGACGGGCGCTGGGTCCCGACCTTCCCTAACGCCAAATACGTCATGGCCAAGCGCGAACACGACCACTGGCAGGATTTCCACGCCAGCGGCGCCAACTCGCCGCATGCCCGGGCCTTCGAGGACAGCATCCTGCCGGTGGTGAAGACCGGGCAGGCGCTCCTGGTCGGTGACGATTACGCCCTGGACGACGGACTGTGGTTCGAACCGTATCCCGGCCACACGCCGGGCAACGTCGTGATCCATGCGCGCTCCGGCGGGGACCGCGGCCTGTTCATCGGCGACGTCCTGCACCACCCGCTGCAATGCTTGAAGCCGGAGTGGTCGACGATGGCCTGCACCGACCCCGCCCTGTCGCGGACGAGCCGCACCCGGCTGGTCGGCGAGCACGCCGACGGTGGCACGCTGATCATGCCGGCGCATTTCCCGGACCCGACTGCTGGCCACATCAAAAGCCACGGCGCCACCTACCGGTTCGCCTTCCGCGAATAGAACCGCGGCGGGCGGGGCGGCCAAAATCGGCGAATTGCTGCCGAACGCATCGTGCGTGCGGCGGCACACGCTCGCGCGCGGCTCGCGCGTAAATCCCAGCTCGCACTGTAATCTTTGATTTAAAATCAATCGGTTGCCCGATCGAATAATCACGCCGACGAGGAACAACCCCGACGCAACCTCGTTGTCCGGGGAAAGAGCTCGTTGCCACGCAATCATTCTCGGAGAAACCGTGATGAACCATTCACGCATCGCCGCAATGGTCGTTTGTCTGACCGCGGGCATGGTCGGATTGGCCCAGGCGCAGACGAGCCCGACCACGACGCCAAGCCCTGCCATGGGGGGCACCGCGCCGAGCCTCGGTACGGAAACGCAGACCCCTTCCAACCGCGCCGCCATGCCCACCCCGGGCCCGGCCGCACAGACCGAAGCGACGGAGGCCGACATCCGGCAGGCACAGGAGCAGCTGAAGGCGCAGGGCCTCTACAAGGGGGCGATCGATGGGGATCTCGGCCCGCAAACGAAAATGGCGCTCTCCCAGTTTCAGCGCCGCAATGGGCTGCCGGAGACCGCGACCCTGGACATGCAGACGCGCGAGCGGCTGATGGGCCACATGACATCGGGCTCCGGCTCGACCGCCGCGCCGTCGACCATGGCGCCGTCGACCACCGCGCCGGCGCCGAGCAACGGCGCTTCCGGCTCCGGCCTGACCACCACACCGGCGCCCGCCAAGCGCTACTGACGGCAAAGTGGTGATGCGCCGGGTTCGCCCGGCGCATCATTGCGGCGTGCCCGCCGACTTTGCGGCAAAGCCGCATACGCGGCTTCCGTTGTACTGATTGGCGCGGGGCCGACCGCTCGGGCATAGTGGCGCGATGCAGCCGCGCACATCGATTGCCCACGATCTCATCCTTGTCGGCGGCGGCCATGCGCACGTGCATGTGCTCAAGCGCTTCGGCATGCGGCCGGTGGCCGGCGTGCGGCTGACGCTGATCGCCCGCGATGTCGAGACGCCCTATTCCGGCATGCTGCCCGGCTATGTCGCTGGGCGTTACAGCTTTGCCGAGTGCCATATCGACCTGATGCGGCTGGCGCGGTTTGCCGGGGCGCGGCTGATCCTCGACGAGGCGATCGGCCTCGACCGCGCCGCGTGCCAGGTTTTCTCGCGCGCCCACCCGCCGATCCGCTACGATGTCGTGTCGTTCGATATCGGCTCGACGCCGCGCCTCGACGATGTGCCGGGCGCCGCCGAACACACGATCGCGGTCAAGCCGATCGCCCGGTTTGCGTCACGCTGGGAGGCGCTGCTGCGGCGCGCGCAGGCCGAGGGCCGGGTGCGTCTGGCGATTGTCGGCGGCGGCGCCGGCGGCGTCGAGTTGGCGCTGGCGGCACACCACCGGCTCACCCTCCTGCTCGGCACGACGCCGGAGATTACGCTCGTCACCCGCGAGGATCTGCTGCCGTCGCACAACCAGGCGGTCCGGCGCCGCTTCGAGCGCATTTTCCGTGAGCGCGGCATCTCGACGGTTACCGACAACCGGATCGAGCGGGTCGAAGCCGGCCGCCTCTTCGCCGCCGACGGCAGAACTGTCTCCTTCGACGAAGCGCTTTGGGTCACCGAAGCGGCCGGGGCGCCGTGGCTCGCCGCAACCGGCCTGCCGCTCGACGAGCGCGGCTTTCTCGTGATCGACGAGCATCTGCGCTCGCCGGCCGACGACGCCGTCTTCGCCGCCGGCGACATCGCGACGATGCCGGCCCATCCGCGCGAGAAGGCCGGGGTCTATGCGGTGCGCGCCGGCCCGCCGCTCGCCGACAATCTCCGCCGGGTGCTCTCTAGCCGTCCGCTGCGCCGTGCCGTGCCGCAGAATCGGGCGTTGGCCCTTATCGGCACCGGCGACGGACATGCCGTCGCCTCGCGCGGGCCGTTCGCGGCGCATGGCCGGAGCCTGTGGCGGCTCAAGGACTGGATCGATCGGCGCTGGATGCGCCGCTACACCGAATTGCCCGAGATGGACGCAGCGGAAGGCGAGGCAGAAATGCGCTGCGGCGGCTGCGCCGCCAAGGTTCCGGCCGAGGTGCTGGGGCGGGTGATGGCACGGCTCGACCCGGTGGCGGGCGAGGCGGTGGCGATCGGCCTCGGCAGCCCCGACGACGCTGCGCTGATCGCGTTCCCCGGCGCGCCGCCGCTGCTGCAGACCGTCGATTTCTTCCGCGCGATGGTCGAGGACCCCTATCTGTTCGGCCGCATCGCCGCCACCCATGCGCTCGGCGACATCTACGCGATGGGCGGCGTGCCCGAAACCGCGCTGGCAATCGCAACCTTGCCGCCGGCCCGCCCGGCAATCGTCGAACAGGATCTGTTCCACATGCTGAAGGGCGGCACCGAGGTGCTGGAAGCCGCCGGCGCGGTGCTGGTCGGTGGGCACAGCGCCGAGGGCGCCGAGCTGGCGCTCGGCTTTGCCGTGACCGGCCGCACCCGCCCCGGCCGTTTGATGCGCAAGGGCGGGCTCGCGCCCGGCGACCGTCTCCTGTTGACCAAGCCGCTCGGCACCGGGGTGATCCTCGCCGCCGAGATGCGGGGGCGGGCGGCGGCGCGCGAGGTCGAAGCGGCGATCGCGGCGATGCTGCAGCCCGCCGCCGCGGCGTCTGCCTGCCTCGCCGCCCATAGCGCCACCGCCTGCACCGACGTGACCGGGTTCGGCCTTATCGGGCATCTCGTCGAGATGCTGACGGCGTCGCAAATGGATGCGTGCCTCGACCCCGAGGCGATCCCGGCGCTTGACGGGGCGCTGACCCTCCTTGCCGGCGGGCTGACCAGCTCGCTGCACGGCGCCAACCTCGCGGCGCTGGCGGCGCTCGACAGCGACGCTGCGGACCGGGACCCGGCGTTGGCGGCGCTCCTGGTCGACCCGCAGACCGCGGGCGGGCTGCTCGCCGGCGTACCTTCCGAGCACGCCTCGCCATGCCTCGACGAATTGCACCGGCTCGGCTACCGCGCCGCCATGATCGGGGTGGTCGTCGCGCGCAGCGGCGCGGCGCCCCGGGTCCGGCTCGATCCAGACTGTGCGCGCGAGCCGGCAATCCCCGTCAACGCCGCCGCCAGCTGATGCACGAGCGGCCAAGCGACAGAAGGGCGGCGCTGCCTGCCGTCGACCGGGTACTGCGTGCGCCGGGTGCCGCTGCGCTTTCCGAGCGCTACGGCCGCAGTCTCGTCCTCGAGGCGGTGCGAGAGGCGCTCGCCACGCGTCGCGACGCCGGGGAAGGCGCCTCGGTCGAAGCGATCGTCGCGGCGAGCGGCGAGGCGCTGGCGTGGTTGATGCAGCCCTCGCAGCGCCGCGTCTTCAACCTGACCGGCACCGTGCTTCATACCAATCTCGGGCGCGCGCCGTTGCCCGAAGAGGCGGTGACGGCCGCTATTGACGCGATGCGCGCGCCGATGACCCTCGAATACGATCTCCAAAGCGGCCGACGCGGCGAGCGCGATGACCACATCGCCGGCTGGCTCAAGCGGCTGACCGGCGCCGAGGCGGCGCTCGCGGTCAACAACAATGCGGGCGCCCTGCTCCTGGTGCTGAATGCGCTGGCGCTCGGCCGCGAGACGATCGTCTCGCGCGGCGAACTGATCGAGATTGGCGGCGCGTTCCGCCTGCCCGACATCATGGAGCGCGCCGGCACCAGGCTGCGCGAGGTCGGCACGACGAACCGCACCCACCTGCGCGACTTCGCCGCTGCGATCGGGCCGGAGACGGCGCTGATCCTCAAGGTCCACACCAGCAACTACGCGATCCAGGGCTTTACCGCTGCGGTGCCGGCGGCGCGGCTCGCCGGGCTTGCCCGCGAGCACGGTCTGCCGTTCGTCGAGGATCTCGGCAGCGGCACGCTCGTCGATCTCGACCGCTGGGGTCTGCCGCACGAGCCGACCGTTGCCGAATCGCTCAAATCCGGCGCGGACCTCGTCACCTTCAGTGGCGACAAGCTGCTCGGCGGCCCACAGGCCGGGCTCGTCGTCGGTCGCGCCGACCTGATCGCCGCGCTGGCGAAAAATCCGCTGAAGCGCGCGCTCCGCCTCGACAAGATCCGCCTCGCCGCACTGGAAGCGGTGCTGCGCCTCTACGCCGACCCCGACCGCCTCGCCGAGCGGCTGCCGGCCCTGCGGCTGCTGGCCCGGCCGCAGGCCGAGATCGCCGCGCTGGCGCAACGCCTGATGCCGGCGCTGGCGCAGGTGCTCGACGGAATCGCCACGGTTGCCCCGGTCGAAACCCGGAGCCAAATCGGCAGCGGCGCCCTGCCGCTGTCGTTGCTGCCGAGCGCCGCGCTGGCGCTGACGCCGCTTCATCCCTCGGGCAGCGCCGTCGAGGCCTTGGCCCGCCTGCTGCGCCAGCTGCCGGTCCCGGTGATCGGCCGCATCGAGGCCGGCCGCATGATCCTCGACCTGCGTTGCCTGGAGGACGAAGCTGATTTTCTCGGCCAGCTCGGGAAGCTCAATGAGCGATGATCGTCATTGGCACCGACGCGGTGGAACGTTATTTCGCGGCGCATGCCGGAGACAGGGGTATCAGGTCGGCGCGCTCCCAATATGCTGCCTGGCTCGCCATCGCTACCCGCTCTCAGTGGCGCAGCCCCGAAGACGTGAAGGCATCGCACCCGCGAGCGAGTATCCTCAAGGCCAGCCGAGTGGTGTTCAACATCAAGGGCAATGACTATAGGCTGATAGCCGTGCTGCAATATCAGGCAGGCCTCGTAGCCATCCGGTTTTTCGGGAGCCATGCCGAATACGACCGGGTCGATGCGGAGAGGGTGTAGGTGGACGCGAACCTGATCGTGATCGACAGCGAGGCCGAACTGGCGCGGGCGCATGCGCTTGTGGATCAATTGATGACGTCTGATGATCCGAGCGATATCGCTCGGCTCACCGCGCAAGCGCGCTTGATCGCCTCGTACGAGCAAGAAAAATGGCCGCCGCGACAGCCGAGTCCCGCCGAAGTCCTCCGCTATCTGATGGATCAGCATGGCCTAGCGCGGGCCGACATGGCCCGATTGCTTGGCCCGCCGAGCCGGGCGAGCGAGGTGTTGCGCGGCCAGAGACCATTGAGCCTGGCGATGGTGCAGCGCCTCCGGGCGCGATTTCGCGTGCCGGCCGAGCTCCTTCTGCCGCCCATCACCAAACCGCCAAACCGCCGCAAGTCAAAGCGGCCCGCGGCGTAAGGCATTTTCGCAGGTACTCGGTGCGAGAGACCCTTGCTGCGGTAACGACATGATCCTCGCGACCGCGGGCCATATCGACCACGGCAAGACGGCGCTGGTGCGCGCCCTGACCGGGGTCGACGCCGATCGGCTGCCGGAGGAAAAGCGGCGCGGGCTGACGATCGACCTCGGCTTCGCCTACACGACGCTGCCCGACGGCACCGAGCTGGGCTTTGTCGATGTGCCCGGGCACGAGCGGTTTCTGCCCAACATGCTGGCCGGCATCCTGTCGATCGACCGGGTGCTGCTGATCGTCGCCGCCGATGACGGGCCGCGCCCGCAGACGCTTGAACACCTCGACGTGCTCAAGCTGATCGGCGTCGCCGAGGTGACCGGCGTCGTCACCAAGATCGACCGGGTACCGGACGAGCGTCGCGAAGAGGTCGCGACCGAGCTCGCCGGCCTCCTCGCCGACGCGGGATACGCGGGCAGTCCGATCTATCCGGTGTCGAGCCTCAGCGGCGACGGCATCCCGGCGCTCGCCGAGCACCTGAGCGACAGCGCCCGCGCGGCCGTAGCGGCGCGCGCCGCCCGTCCGGTCTCCGGCCGGTTCCGGTTGGCGATCGACCGCGCGTTTTCGCTGCCCGGCATCGGGCTGGTGGTGACCGGCACTGCCGCGTCCGGCGCGGTGGCGGCCGGCGACCGGCTGCTGCTCAGCCCGCGCGGCATCGAGGTGCGGGTGCGCGGCATCCATGCCCATAGCCGCCCGTCCGGAGAGGCCAGCGCCGGCGACCGCGTCGCGCTCAACCTCGCCGGCAGCCTGCCCGAGGGCGGCGAGCCCGGGCGCGGCGACTGGGTCCTCGACCCGGCGCTGCACAAGCCGGTCAGCCGGGTCGATCTCGCGATCACCGTGTCGCGCGCCGCACCGGCGCCGCTGCGCGACGGGCTGCCGGTGCATTTTCATCTCGGCACCGAGGACATCGTCGGCCGGCTCGCGGTGCTCGGCGCGCGCGCCATCCCGCCGGGCGAACCCGGGTTCGTGCAGGTCGATTTCGAGCGGCCGATCGGCGCCTTGTGGGGCGACCGGGTCGTCATCCGCGATCACATGGCGCGGCACACCCTGGCCGGCGGCAGGGTGCTCGACCCCGGGCCGCCGCGGCGCGGCCGCCAGCGCCCCGAACGGCTGGCCGCACTCGCCGCGCTCGCCGAACCCGATGCCGGCGATGCGCTGGAGCGGCTGGTCGAGGCCGCCGGGATCGTCGCGCTGGCGCCGTTCGCGCTCGCGCGTAACCTCGCGCTGGCCGAGGTCGAGGACCTCGCCGCGGCCGGCGGGTTCGACCGGGTCGGCACCGGCGACTCCGCGCTCGCGCTCGGCGCGGCGCGGCTGGCGCAGCTCGGCGACGGCCTCGTCGCGGCGCTCGCCGAGTGGCACCGCTCGCAGCCCGACGCGCTCGGTGCGGCGCGCGGCGCCCTCTTCGCCCGGCTGCGCGGCCAGGTCCCGGAGGCCGCGCTCGACGCCGCGCTGGCCTCATCGATCGAGGCGGAGCGGGTGGTGCGCGACGGCGCCGTGCTGCGCCTTCCGGAACATCAACCGCGCCTCAGCCGCGAGGACGAGCGGCTGTGGGAACGCGTGCGGCCGCTGCTCGCCGCCGGCGAGCTGCGTCCGCCGCGGGTGCGCGAACTGGCCGGCGCGCTCGGGCTCGAACCCGAGCCGGTGACCCGGTTTCTGAAGCGCGCCGAGCGCTTCGGCCGGGTTGCGCCGGTTGCGCCCAACCGCTTCTTCCTGCCGGAAACCGTCGCCCGTCTGGGCGATCTCGCGGCTGCGATGGCCGAGGAGTCGCCGGAGCGGAGCTTCACCGCCATGGCGTTCAAGGACCGCTCGGGCATCGGCCGCAATCTGACGATCGAGGTGCTCGAATATCTCGACAGGGTCGGCATCACCCGCCGGGTCGGCGACGCCCGCATCGTGCTGCGCCGCGCGACCGACGTGCTCGGGTAAGCCTGCGCTATTCCCGCTCCAGGCTGCGGTCGACGAAGAGCGTGGGGGAGAAGGTTTGTACGGTGTCGCCGTTCTGGTTCAGCGTCGTGACCCGGACCTTGACGACGCCCTGCCCGGGCCGCGAGCGCGAGACCCGGGTCTCGATCACCTCGATCTCGACGCGCAATTCGTCGCCCGGCCGCACCGGCTTCAGCCAGTTCAGCTCGCCGCCGATGCCGAGGATGCCGCCGGCCGGCCGGAAATCGCTGGCCAGGCAGAGGCGCATCGTCAGCGCCGCGGTATGCCAGCCGCTCGCCGCCAGCCCCTCGAAGATCGTCTGGCGCGCGGCCGCGTCATCGAGGTGAAACGGCTGCGGGTCGAATTGGCCGGCGAATGAGGTGATTGCAGCCTCATCGACGGAGAGTGTCGGCGACGCAAATTTCTGTCCGACCGCAAGATCCTCGAAATAGCGCCGGTTCACGTCGCTGCCTTTCCCGTTCCTGAAGGGCCGATCCTGGCGATTGTCGGCACACGGCCTCGGAACCAGGTGCCGGAGGCCACAGCGGCCGACAGGATCGCGCCGTAGGTCGCGAGCGCAAGCGCCAATGCGACGAAGAGACCATCGAGCGAGCCGGTCAGGCGCAACGCCGCCCAGCCGCCGCCGACCGCGATGACCAGCCGCACCAACCCAGCCAGCAGCGGCCAAGACAGCCGGCCGGCGCCTTGCGAGGCAAAATAGAGCGCGAGGCCGAGGCCGAAAAAGCCGTAGACCGGCCCGACGATGCGCAGGTACTGCCCGCCGGTCGCCAGCATGCCCGGATCGGTGCTGAACAGCCCAAGCCAGGCGCTTGGCCAGATCGCCGCCGCCACGCCGATCGTCTCGGCGAGCGCAAACGCGATGGCGCCGCCGGTCAGCGCGGCGCGCAACGCCCGATCCCGCCGACCGGCGCCGACATTGGTGCCGACCAGCGCCACCAGCGGCGCGCCAAGCCCGAACACGAGCGGCACCAGCAGGTATTCGAGGCGGACGCCGGTGCCGTAGCCGGCGATCGCGTCGCTGCCGCCGGCACTGCCGACCAGGGCAACCGTCAGCGCCACGGTAAACGTCGTTTGCAGCGTTGTGATCGAGGCGACCCCGCCGACCCGAAGGATGTCGGCAAACAGCGCCCGGCGCAGACGCGACCAGCCGAATTGGACGACGCTGCGGCCGGCGGCGATGTACCACGCCAGCGCTGCGGTCGTCAGCGCGGTGGTCGACACCACGGCGAGCCCGGCGCCGGCGAGGCCCAGCGCCGGAAACGGTCCGATGCCGAAGATCAGGCAGGGCGACAGCGGCACCAGCAGCACGACGCCGAGCGAGACAGCGAGCGACGGCACCAGCATGTTGCCGGTGCCGCGGATAACGCTGGCCAGCGCATTCATCAGCCAGACCAGCGGGGTCCCGGCGAACACGACGTTGGAATAGAGGAGCGCGGCGTCGAGCGCGGCGCCGTCGCCGCCGAGCGCGCGGTAGAACGACGGCCCGAAGCCGAGCACCAGGGCGGAAAACACGCTGCCGATCGCGACATTGATGACGATCGCGTGGAGCACCAGCGCGTCGGCGTCGTCGCGCCGGCCGCCGCCGAGCGCCCGCGCGACCGCCGAGGAAATGCCGCCGCCCATCGCCCCGGCCGACAGCATCTGCATCATCATGAAGCCGGGAAAGACCAGCGCCATTCCGGCCAGCGCGTCGAGGCCGAGGCGCGACACCCACCAGGTCTCGATCAACCCCGTGGAAGCCTGCGCCAGCATCACCGCGATGTTGGGCCAGGCGAGCCGCAACAGCGTCCGCGTGATCGGGCCGTCGAGGAGAACACGGGTGCGCGGGTCGAGCGGGCGGTTTTCCGCCGGAGAGCGGCGAACCGCGGCAAGGGACTGGTTCGCCGCATCGAGGGGCATGCTATCCTCCGGCCATCTGGCGGTTAGGCGTAGATGCGCCTATATAAGCGCATATACGCCTGTGTCCAGACCCGTCACGCGATATCCGGGAGTGCCGCGATGAGCGCCAGCCCCAGCCCCCGCCTTCAGGAATGCAACTGCCTGGCGATCCGCCAGGCGGCGCGCCATGTCACGCAGTTCTACGACCAGCTGTTTGCGCCGGTGGGCCTGCGGGCGACCCAGTTCGCGATCCTGAGCCGCCTCGCGCGCAGCGGCCCGATGACGATCAATGCGCTGGCCGCCGCGCTGGTCATGGACCGCACGACGTTGGGGCGCAACATCCTGCCGCTGCAGCGCGACGGGCTCATCGAAATCGTCGCCTCGCCGGCCGACCGCCGCCGCCGCGAGCTGCGCCTCAGCCCGGCCGGCGCCGACAAGCAGCGCCAGGCGGTCGACCGCTGGACGATCGCGCAGAGCCGCTTCGATGCGGTGTTCGGTGAGGAGCGCGCCACCACCCTGCGCGGCCTGTTGCGCGAAGTCGCCGCCAGCGATTTCGCGTCGCCGCCGGGCGGGCAGGAGGTGAAAGACACCGCCGGCCGAACGATGAGTAAACTGTCACCGTAATTGCGAGTTTTGAATCACTATTCAAATAGCATCCCAGTTTATAGTTAAGGATAAAGGAGATGAACCATATTATTATTCCGCCATCTGCGCAAATGGAATTAAGCGCTAGCGTACCCGTCATTCGTACGATGGGCGAATTTCTTCAAATGAACTGGACGCTCATTGCCTTTTGGGTGGCAATCCAAATCGCAGGCATTGCCGCGTCGTATTTCACAAACCGCTGGGAAAGCGTCGGCTTATCGGTGGTTGTGGCTGTCGTCACCTCCTATCTGGGTTATCGCGCTATCCAGAGGGTGATTCGGCCCGTTGCCCTATCTTAAAATCCGATCCCACCAACATGCTCCGTTGAGCGGCGAGACTTCAGAACTGATGCAGCGCCGACGCTTGGCAATCATTGGGTTGGCCGGTTACATTCAAACTACATGTGGGATGGCGCCTAACGAACGAAATAAAGCAACCTAGTCAGCGGACGAAAGTTTTCACTCCCTGAAAGCTCATTAATCTTGAAACCTCTTATCATCCTAACCGCCGTTGCGCTAAGCCTTGGCGGCCTTAACCCCGTTCATGCTAAACCTGAGTGGTCAGCATGTCCCCATATCGCAGTCTTCATGAACGAGTATATTAAGGAGAATCATTTCGATATTCAGAAGACAATCATTTGGAAGGAAGTGTGCCGCAACGGCAAATGTGAAAAGAGACAAACCAAGGACGGTGTCAGGTACGACCAGCTTAGCTTACAAGCCGTTCTATATTATGATCTGAAATGCGGTGGCTCTACCGGCATAGCTTACTATAGATATCTGCAAAGCCTTAAACCATTCGATGTAAAGCCGTATGCCGACCACGATTGACGGCGAGCAACGACCCTCGGGACAACAAGAAATGTTCTTCATCTTCACCGCGCCCCTCTGGGTAGTTCTTTTGATATGGCGGATTTCCCGGAGTCGGCGCTGGCTCAGGTTCATCTGGCGCAAAGCTGATCGCCTGATCGTCGCCCCGGCCGATGCGGATGGTCTGCGGGCGACTTTGGCCGAGGCCCATCGCAGCTACGCCGGCTCGACCAACGCGCGCAGGCAAAGCGGTTGACAGCAGCGACGATCAGCATACATCTATCGGCATGAATCAGCAATTGAGTAATTGCTATATTAACACGACATCGACAAATTCCCTGCACGAGTTCCCTGAGTGCTGCGAAATTCCCTGCACGAGTTCCCTGCAATGCTGCAGAATTCCCTGCACCCGCGCCATGAAATTCCCGGCGTCCGCAAGCAAAAGCGTCCTGTGTCAAGGACTTGCCCGGCGTCCGAAAAAAGTTTCCCTGCCGGCAGGGAAAACAATATCGGAAAGCTGTTCGAGCGTTCAACGCCGCGGTGGGCGGCTTTTGCGGCGGTGCACGGCGGGCGCCAGCACGCAGAGGATCTCGAACATCATCGTCGCGCCGACAAGGGCGGTGTTGCCGCTCGGGTCGAACGGCGGCGCCACCTCGACGACGTCGCCGCCGACGATGTCGAGCCCGTCGAGGCCGCGGATCATGCGCTGCGCCTCGGCGGTCGAGAAGCCGCCGATCTCGGGGGTGCCGGTGCCCGGCGCGTAGACCGGGTCGAGCCCGTCGACATCGAAGCTGATGTAGACGGGGCCGTCGCCGACCACCCGGCGCGCTTCGGCGGCGACGGCCTCGGGGCCGAGCTGGAAGAATTCCTCGATATGGATGATGCGGATGCCAACCTCTTCGGCCCAGTCCTTCTCGTCGGCGCTGTACATCGAGCCGCGCACGCCGATCTGGACGAGCCGGTGCGGGTCGATCAGCCCCTCCTCGACGGCGCGGCGGAACGGCGTGCCGTGGGTATATTTCTCGCCGCCGAAATAGCTGTCGCCGGTGTCGGAGTGGGCGTCGAAATGGACGACGCCGACCGGCCGCTCGCGGGCGATCGCGCGCAGGATCGGCAGCGTCACGAGATGGTCGCCGCCGGCCGTCAGCGGCGCCGCGCCGGCGCGATGCAGCCGCGCGTAGAACGCCGCGATCCGCTTCAGCGAGTCGGCGAGGTCGATCGGGTTGACCGGCGTGTCGCCATGGTCGCCGACCCGGCACAATTCGTAGGGCGCGACGCGGCTGACATGGTGCACCCGGCGCATCAGCGTCGACATGCTGCGGATCTCGCGCGGGCCGTGGCGCGCGCCCGGCCGGTTGGTGGTGCCGCCGTCCCACGGCACCCCGACGATCGCAATGTCGAGCTTTTTCGGGTCGCGCTCGACCGGCAGCCGCATGAACGTCGCGACCTCGCCGAAGCGCGGCACCACCATGCCGGAGAGCGGCTCGGGAAATTTGTCGGCCATCTTGCGTCAGCGCTGCTCTTCGAGCTGCCGTACGCGATTATTCATGCGGGAATATTGCGAGTGCATCGCCCGCAGTTCTTCAAGGATTCGGCCTTGCGAGTTGTCGAGACGTTGAACAATTGCCGTCAGCACATGCATGTCGTCTCGCAAGCTCGCGACCTCGGTGGTCAGACGCCGCAAGGCCTGGCCGATATATCCGAGGTCGACAGCCGGTTCGCTGGCATCGTCGCTCACAGGGCGATCTCCTGAACGTCCAGCCTTAATATAGGGTCGTTGCGCGCTCCGGCGAAGCGCGGGATGCTCATCCGCCCTTCAGTGGGAGAGGGAGGTTCTTCAGCCCCGGGCGGCGGTGTAGGCCTGCGACCAGGCGTTGGGATCGTTGAGAAAGCTCTCGACCGCTGCGTACTGGCCGGGGGCGAAGCGGCCCTGGCGTTCGGCGGTCCGCGCCACGTCCCACCAGGTGGCGAGCGCCAGAAGAGTGACGCCCTCGGCCTGGAGGCTCACCTCGATCTGCGGGAAGATCCCGTAGTTGAAGATCACGAAGGCGTGGCTGATCCGGCCGCCGGCCTGGCGGATCGCGCGCACGAAGTTGAGCTTGGAGGTACCCTCGCTGGCGAGGTCCTCGACCAAGAGAACGCGCGCGCCGTCCGCCAGCACACCCTCGATCTGGGCGTTGCGTCCGAAGCCCTTGGGCTGCTTTCTGACGTAGAGCATCGGCAATTCGAGGCGGTCGGCGATCCAGGCGGCGAACGGGATGCCGGCGGTCTCGCCGCCAGCAACAGCGTCCAGCGATTCGAACCCGGTTTCGCGCGCGATCAAGTCGGCGGCGAGGTCCATCAGCCTTTTCCGCGCGCGGGGAAACGAGATGAGGCGCCGGCAGTCGATATAAACCGGCGAGCGCAGGCCCGAGGTGAAGGTGAACGGGTCGTCCAGGCGGAACAGCACCGATTCGGTTTCGAGGAGGATGCGGGCGGTGATCTCGGCCGCATCGGCTTCGCTCTGCGAGCGGGTCGGATAGATCGGATTGTGCATGCCGCATCCTAGCAGCGGATTGACAGCCGGCGAAATAAAGAACAAAAAGCAAACATATGCACGGACAGAGTGTTTCGAGGGCATGTCCTGCGTCGCGGATTTGAGCGTCCTTCGCGAGCGTATCCGGCATCTCGAACGGCCGGCGCGGCATGGCGTGCTGCCGTTCGGGGTCGCTGCGATCGACCATGCCCTGCCGGGCGGCGGGCTCGCGCTCGG
>DASYUS010000543.1:0-8740 GCA_036000945.1 Allostellaceae bacterium | reverse complement strand
ACCAGTACAACCTCTACCGGCGGATCGCCCCATCGATCGGCTTTCCCGAGAGCCATGACACCGAGCGCCTCTCGGCGGAACTGCTCGGCGCCGGGGTGCCGGCGAGCGAGGTCGAGACGCGCTACAGCCAGGCCTATGCCGTCGCAGCGCTGTTCTCGGCCGGCGTGATGATGCCGATGGGCTATGAATTCGGCTGGTCGCGGCGGCTCGACGTGGTTGCCGGGGATTGCGGCGCGACCGAGCCGCAGCGCTTTGATCTCAGCACCTTCATCGCCGCGATCAATCGCACCAAGCGCGCCGTCCCGGCGCTCATCGAGGAAGGACCGCAACGCCGGTTGACGGCGGCAGCCGATCCGCTCGTCGTCTTGCTGCGGCAGACGCAAAGCGGCGCCGATCGCGTGTTCGTCATCGTCAACACCCATCGGCGGGAGCCTCGTGAAATCGATTGCGGCACGCTGGCCACCAGCGCCGGGCTTGGCCCTCTCGGCGACCGGCTGCGGTTGACCGAGCTGTGGCCGGATCGAGAAGCGCGGACGCGGGACGCGCGGCTGGTCGTGGCGCCCCTCGAATTTCGCCTGCTGCGCGCCGGCATTCGCCGGGCAAACGCGATCGCGACGCAGCCGTGTCGCGCCGTTG
The DNA here is from genome assembly GCA_036000945.1 of Allostellaceae bacterium. Classification (GTDB taxonomy): domain Bacteria; phylum Pseudomonadota; class Alphaproteobacteria; order ATCC43930; family CGMCC-115725; genus DATARH01. Next base: position 8,104 of record DASYUS010000543.1, on the reverse strand, counting down.
GACGCAACCCCGGACATCATCCGTTGTGGGACCCGGCAGCGCGGATCGTCATCGAGAACGTGTCTCCGCTCATCGATGGCGGCCGCTATCCGGCCAAGCGGATCGTCGGCGAGCCGGTCGAGGTGCAGGCCGACCTGTTTCGCGACGGCCATGACATCATCGCGGCCGTCCTCAAATATGCGTGGGAAGACGACGCCTGGCAGGAAACGTCGTTTCAGTTTCTCGACAATGACCGCTGGAGCGCCCGGTTCACCCCGGACCGCATCGGCCGTTGGCGCTATACAATCGAGGCCTGGACCGACCGGTTCGAGAGCTGGCGCGACGATTTCACCAAGAAGCGCGATGCCGGCCAGGCGCTCGATCTCGAAGTGATCGAGGGGCGCGTCCTCGTCGCCGCGGCGGTGCAGCGCGCCGCCGTGCCCGGCGACCGCAAGGCATTGCGGCGGGCGCTCGCCGAGTTCGACGCCGGCGACACGGCCGCACGCTCGGCATTGCTGCTGTCGGCCGAATTGCGGCTGCTGATGGCGCGGCTTCCGGATCGCGGCGGTAGCGTCTGTTATCCGCGCGAGCCGGAGATCATCGTCGATCGCGCCGAGGCGCGCTGCGCCGCCTGGTACGAGATGTTTCCGCGCAGCCAGGGGCGCGATCCGGCGACTAGCGCGACCTTCGACAATTGCATCGCGCGCCTCGGCGAAATCGCCGCGCTGGGCTTCGATGTCGTCTACCTCGTGCCGATCCACCCGATCGGCCGCGTCAACCGCAAGGGCCGCGACAACAATGTCGTGGCCGAGCCCGGCGATCCCGGCAGCCCCTATGCGATCGGCGCCAAGGAAGGCGGGCATCGCGCGGTCAACCCGGAACTGGGGACGCTCGCCGATTTTCGCCGTTTCGTCGCGGCGGCGGCCGATCTCGGGCTCGAAGTGGCGCTCGATTTTGCGATCCAGTGCGCCCCCGATCACCCCTGGGTGCAGCAGCACAAGCGCTGGTTCCGCTTCCGGCCGGACGGCTCGATCAAATACGCCGAAAACCCGCCGAAGAAATACGAGGACATCGTCAATGTCGATTTCTACAACCCCGACCGCCAGGGGTTGTGGAACGAGCTGCGCGACACCGTGCTGTTCTGGGTCGATCAGGGGGTGCGCATCTTCCGCGTCGACAATCCGCACACCAAGCCGCTGCCGTTCTGGGAATGGCTGATCCGTGAAGTCAAGGCGCGCTGTCCCGAGGCGATCTTCCTGGCCGAGGCCTTTACCCGGCCAAAAATGATGCGCGCCCTGGCCAAGGCCGGCTTCACCCAGTCCTACACCTATTTCACCTGGCGCAACACCAAGGGCGAGCTGACCGAGTATTTGACCGAGCTGACGCAAGGCCCGGCGAGGGAATACTTTTGCCCGAACTTTTTTGTCAACACGCCGGACATCCTGCCGGTGTTCCTCCAGGACGGCGGGCGGCCGGCGTTCCGCATCCGCCTCGCCCTCGCCGCCACATTATCGCCAACCTACGGCATCTATAATGGCTTCGAGTTGTGCGAGAACACGGCGATCCCGGAGCGCGAAGAATATCTTCACTCGGAGAAATACCAGTACAAGGTGTGGGATTGGAACCGGCCCGGCCATATCAAGGACGACATCGCCCTCATCAATCACTTCCGGCGCGCCAATACGGCTTTGCAGGAATTGACCAATCTGCGGTTCATCGAGTCGACCGACCCCAATATTCTCGCCTACGTCAAGGCGACCGCCGACCGGGCAAACGTGGTGATCGTTGCGATCAATCTGGACCCGCATGGGGTGCATGCCGGCGATATCGTGCTGCCGCTCGATGCGCTCGGATTGCCCGATGAGGCCGAGTTTCGACTGGAAGAAGCGTTTACCGGCGCATCGCTCGCATGGCGCGGAGCACGCCATTACATCCATCTCGACCCCGCGAGCAATCCCGTCCTGTTGTTTCGCCTGCTCACCAGCGAAGAGCCATGACACCTCCCGATGATGCACCGGCGCTTGCGTCGATAATCGATCAGGCCGAGCGCGCGCCGGGCCGCGATCCGTTGTGGTACAAGGACGCGATCATCTACCAGCTGCACGTCAAGGCGTTCTTCGACGCCAACGATGACGGCATCGGCGATTTCCCGGGCCTCACCCGGAAGCTCGACTACCTTCAGGACCTGGGCGTCACCGCGCTGTGGCTGCTGCCGTTCTATCCCTCGCCGTTGCGCGACGACGGGTACGACATCGCCGACTACCGCGACATCCACCCGTCTTACGGCCGGATGTCCGACTTCAAGCTGTTCGTCCGCGAGGCCCATAAGCGCGGCCTGCGCATCATCACCGAACTGGTGGTCAACCACACCTCCGACCAGCACCCGTGGTTTCTCCGGGCGCGCGAGGCGAAGCCCGGATCGTCACTGCGCAATGCCTATGTCTGGAGCGACACCGACCAGAAGTTTCTCGATACGCGCGTCATCTTCGTCGACGCAGAAAAATCGAACTGGACCTGGGATCCGGTGGCGCAGGCGTATTACTGGCACCGGTTTTATTCGCACCAGCCCGACCTCAACTTCGACAACCCGCGGGTGCTTCGCTCGATCCGCCACGTCATGCGGTTCTGGCTCGATATGGGGGTCGACGGCATGCGCCTCGACGCGGTGCCCTACCTGATCGAGCGCGAGGGCACCATCAACGAAAACCTTCCGGAAACCCACGCCGTGCTGCGCCACCTGCGGCGCGAGGTCGACCGCTACGGCGACCGCATGCTGCTCGCCGAGGCCAATCAATGGCCGGAAGACGTGCTGCAATATTTCGGCGCCGGGGATGAATGCCACATGGCGTTTCATTTCCCGCTGATGCCGCGCATCTACATGGCGGTCGCGACCGAGGACCGCCACCCGGTCACCGACATCATGCGGCAGACGCCGGAAATCCCGAACTCGTGCCAGTGGGCGGTCTTCCTGCGCAACCATGACGAGCTGACGCTCGAAATGGTCACCGACCGCGAGCGCGATTACCTGTGGCAGCACTATGCCGCCGATAGCCGGGCACGCCTCAATCTCGGCATCCGCCGCCGCCTTGCGCCGCTGATGGAGAATGACCGCCGCAAGATCGAATTGCTGAACGCCCTCTTGATGTCGATGCCGGGCACGCCGGTGCTGTATTACGGCGACGAGATCGGCATGGGCGACAACATCTTTCTCGGCGACCGCGATGGCGTGCGGACGCCGATGCAGTGGTCGTTCGACCGCAATGGCGGGTTTTCCCGGGTCGATTCCGCCAACCTTTATCTGCCGCCGATCATGGATCCGATCTATGGCTTCGGGGCGGTCAACGTCGAGGCGCAGGCCCGTTCGCCCTCATCGCTGTTGAACTGGACCAAGCGGCTGATTGCGGCGCGACGGACGCGGCGGGCGCTGGGGCGCGGCGGGTTGCGCTTTCTCTACCCGTCGAACCGCAAGGTGATCGCCTATCTCCGCGAATGGGAGGGCGAAACCATCCTTGTCGTCGCCAATCTGGCGCGCACCGCCCAGGCTGTCGAACTGGATTTGTCCGAGTTCCGCGGACGTCAGGTGGTCGAGATCCTGGGGCGCAGCGTTTTCCCCCAGGTGGGCGACCGGTTTTATCCGCTGACCCTGCAAGCGCACAGCTTCTTCTGGTTCGAGCTGGCGACGGCCAATGGTGAAATCGGCCAGTCGCCGCCACCGCCGCACCCCGAATTCGTCACACTGGTGCTGCCGCGCGGCTGGTCCGACCTGTTCGGCAGTCACAACCGCCCGCAGCTCGAGCGCGAGGTGATCTCGGCCTTCCTGCCGCGGCAGCGCTGGTTCGGTGCGAAGGACCGCAGGGTGCTCGGCACCACCCTGGTGGCACGCGGCGAGATCGTCCTCCCCACCGCTGAACCGAACGGTGCAGCCGGGCCCGAAATCTTTCTGCTGCAATTGATCGAGGCGCATCTGGCGGGCGGCGAGCGTCAGCGATACTTTCTGCCGCTGGCGGCGGTGTGGTCATCGGCCGACAGCAAGTTGCGGGAGTCGCTGCTGCCGGTGACCTTGGCCGAGCTGCGGCAATCCCGGCGCGAAGGCGCGCTGGTCGATGCGGTGTCGCAGGAAGGCTTCCCGTTCGCCCTGTTCGAGGCGATCGAGCGCGAGCTGACCGTGCCGCTCGACATCGGCGGCGGCGAGGCGGAGATCCGCTTCCGCAAGACGCCGGTCTATGACCAGTCGCCGCGGCCCGAGCGCCTCGTGCTGCGTCGGATGGGCGTCGAACAATCCAACAGTTCGGTCGTTTTCGAAGAATACGCGATGCTGAAGCTGTACCGGCGGATCCAGCCGGGCACCCACCCCGAGATGGAGATGTCGCGGTTCCTTGTCGAGCGAGCCGGCTTCACCAACACCCCGCCGCTGCTGGCGACGATCGAGGCGGACTTCGGCGGCGAGGCCGGAAGCGAGCAATGCGCGCTCGGCGTCATGTTCGGCTATGTCCGCAACCAGGGGGACGGCTGGACGGTGGCGCTCGACTACCTGAGGCGCTACCTCGAGGATGCGCTGATGGAAGCGGCGCCGGGTGCGGTGCCGCCGGGCCGGACCGTCGACCGGCCCGATCCCGATCACTTCTTCCTTCTGCTGGCGCGCCAGCTCGGGTTGCGGACGGCGCAGATGCACCGGGCACTGGCCGAGCGCGCCGGTGACGATCCGGCGTTCGTGCCCGAGCCGATCACCGGCGAGGATCTCGCGCAATGGCAGGCAGAATTGCTGGCCTCGGCCGAGGCCACGCTGCGGGCGCTGGAGCGGGCGCGGGACGGATTGCCCGACCCCGCCGGCGAACTTGCCGACCGGCTTCTCGACAACCGCGACCGCCTGTTCGATGCGATCCGGGCCCTAACGCCGACCGAGATCGATGCGGTGAAGACGCGCTATCACGGCGACTACCATCTCGGTCAGGTGATCGCCGTCCAAAACGATTTTTTCATCATCGATTTCGAGGGCGAGCCAATGCGTCCGGTCGCCGAGCGGCGGCGCAAGAGCTCGCCGCTGCGCGACGTCGCCGGGATGATCCGCTCGTTCGATTATGCCGCCGCCGCGGCGGTGCGGCAGCTGGCCGAGACCCAGCACACCGCGGCGCCGCGCCTGGCGGAACTCGCCGAGGGATGGCGGCGGCGCGCCGTCGACGGCTTGCGCGCAGCCTACCGCAAGACGATGCGCGGCTGCCCGTCCTACCCGGCGGGCAAGTTGCAGGCGCGGGCGCTCCTCGATTTCTTCACGCTCGAAAAGGCGATGTACGAAGTGAATTACGAGCTCGCGAACCGCCCGAGCTGGGTTGCGATTCCGCTAATCGGGGTCTTGCGCCTGGTCGAAAAGGCGATCGGAAACACCCATGGCGCGACGCCCTGACCCGCAAGTCGCGGCGATCGTCGCGGCGCAGCACGGCGATCCGTTCGGCTTTCTCGGCATGCACCAGGCTGCCGGCGCGGTTGAGGTGCGGGCGATGCTGCCAGAGGCCGACGAGATGGCGGTCGTTGATGCGGCGAGCGGCGATGTCGTCGGCCAGGGCAAGCGCACCCACCCCGACGGCTTCTTCGTCGCCAGAATTCCGGAACGGGCCGAGCGGTTCCCCTACCGGCTGCGCGCGCTCAGCGGCGGCGCCTGGCACGAGTTCGACGATATCTACCGGTTTTCGCCGGTGCTCGGCGAGCTCGACGTCTACCTGCTCGCCGAAGGCAATCATCTGGCGAGCTATCAGAAGCTCGGCGCCCATCCTCTGGTCCATGACAGCGTCGCCGGGGTCGGGTTTGCGGTGTGGGCGCCGTCCGCCCGCCGGGTCAGCGTCATCGGCGATTTCAACGCCTGGGACGGCCGGCGCATGCCGATGCGGCGGCATCCCGGCGGCGGGTTCTGGGAGATCTTCGTGCCGGGCCTCGGCCCCGGGCATCTCTACAAATACGAGATCCTCGGCGCCGACGGCGAGCTCTTGCCGCTCAAGGCCGACCCGCTGGCCGAGCAGGCCGAGCCGCCGCCCGGAACCGCCTCGGTCGTCGCGGCCCCGTCCCAGCATGTCTGGCGCGACGCCGATTGGCTGAACGAGCGCTGGCGCCGCCAAGAGCGCGACGCGCCGATCGCGATCTATGAAGTGCATCTCGGCTCGTGGCGGCGCAATCTCGCCGAAGGCGGGCGCTATCTCGGCTATCGCGAGCTGGCCGAGCAGCTGGTGCCCTACGTTGCCGATCTGGGTTTCACCCACATCGAGGTGATGCCGATCGGCGAGTATCCGTTCGACGGCTCATGGGGCTATCAGCCGATCTCGCTGTTCGCGCCGACCGCCCGCTATGGCACTCCGGACGATTTCCGCGCCTTCGTCGATGCCTGCCACGACGCCGGGCTCGGCGTGCTGCTCGACTGGGTGCCCGGCCATTTCCCGTCCGATGCGCATGGGCTTGGCCGCTTCGACGGCACCGCGCTTTACGAGCATGCCGATCCGCGTCAGGGGCTGCACCGCGACTGGAATACGCTGATTTACAATTACGGCCGGGTCGAGGTCGCCAATTTCCTGCTGGCGAGCGCGCTCTATTGGCTGCGCGAGTACCACATCGACGGGCTGCGGGTCGATGCGGTCGCCTCGATGCTGTATCTCGATTACAGCCGCGAGGCCGGCGACTGGATCCCCAACGCCTATGGCGGCCGCGAGAACCTCGAGGCGATCGCCTTTCTGCGCCGGATGAACGAATTGGTGTTCGGCGAAGGGACCGGCGCGACGACGGCGGCCGAGGAATCGACCGCGTGGCCGATGGTGTCGCGGCCGAACTACGTCGGCGGCCTCGGCTTCGGCTACAAATGGAACATGGGCTGGATGCACGACACGCTCGGCTACATGTCGCGCGAACCGATCCACCGCAAATACCATCACAACGACCTGACCTTTGGCCTGCTCTACGCGTTTGCCGAGAATTTCATCCTGCCGCTGAGCCACGATGAAGTGGTCCACGGCAAGGGCTCGCTGATCGGCAAGATGGCGGGCGACCGTTGGCAGAAATTCGCCAATCTGCGGGCCTATTTCGCGTTCATGTGGAGCCACCCCGGCAAGAAGCTCCTGTTCATGGGCGGCGAGTTCGCGCAGGAGCGCGAATGGAACCACGATATCGGCCTCGATTGGCAGTTGCTCGGCGACCCGCTGCACGCCGGCGTCCATCGGCTGGTCGGCGACCTCAACCGCCTCTACCGCGGCACTCCGGCGCTGCATGCGCTCGATTGCGATGCCGGCGGCTTCGCCTGGATCGACGCCGCCAACGCCGGCGAGAGCGTCGTCTCCTACCTGCGCTTCGGCCGAGAGCCGCACGAACTGGCAGTCGCGGTGTGCAACTTCACCCCGGTGCTGCGCCACGACTACCGGATCGGCGTGCCCCGCGCCGGCCGCTACACCGAGCGGATCAACACCGACGCCGAGATTTACGGCGGCAGCGGGGTCGGCAATCTCGGCGGTGTCGATGCCGAGCCCGTGCCGATGCATGGGCATGGCTGCTCGTTGCGCCTGCAATTGCCGCCGCTTGGGGTGCTGATCTTCACCCTCGAGCTCTAGTCGCCGCGTCGGTAGCGCCGGGCACGCATCACCGTCGATGCGCCGCCATCACCATCTCCCGTTTGGCGCCGAGCCGGGCCCCGATGGCGTGCGCTTCCGGCTGTGGGCGCCACGGGCGCAACGCGTCTGCGTGCGTCTTGAAAGCACCGACGACGGCGCAACAATGCCCGCAATGCAGCCGAAAGGCGGCGGCTGGTTTTCGCTGGTGACCGACCGGACCGGCCCCGGCGCGCGCTACCGCTATGTCGTCGATGGGACGGCATATCCCGACCCCGCCTCGCGGTTCCAACCCGACGGCGTTCATGCGGCGAGCGAGGTTGTCGGTCCCGGCGCCTATCGCTGGCGCGATGCCGGCTGGACCGGCCGCAAATGGGAGGAGATCGTGCTTTACGAGCTCCACCTCGGGACCTTCTCGGAAACGGGCGACTGTGCCGGCGCGGTGCGACACCTCGGCCACCTCCGCTCGCTCGGCGTCACCGCGGTCGAATTGATGCCGGTTGCTGCGTTTCCCGGGCGGCGCGGCTGGGGCTATGACGGCGTCTGCT
>DASYUS010000542.1:0-2156 GCA_036000945.1 Allostellaceae bacterium | reverse complement strand
CAGCGGCGTGCCCTCGGCGATGCCGAGCCGGCGGGACAGCTTTCCCGCCGCGACGTTGCGCACGACGACCTCGACCGGAATGATCTCGACCTCGTGCACCAGCTGCTCGCGCATGTTGAGCCGCCGCACCAGGTGCGTCGGGATGCCGATCTCGGCGAGCTTCAGCATCAGAAACTCGCTGATGCGGTTGTTGAGGACGCCCTTGCCGGCGATGACGCCGCGTTTCCGGCGGTTGAAGGCGGTCGCCTCGTCCTTGAAATGCTGGACAAGGGTGCCGGGTTCGGGGCCCTCGAAGAGCACCTTGGCCTTGCCCTCGTAGATCCGCCGGCGTCGCGACATGAAGCTTCCGCTACGTTTCGCGCGTCAATATGGCGGTCGCGGCCGGTGGGAGCAACATTGCTCAGGTCACGTTCACGTTGCGCCACAGCGAGGGTTCGGGGAGCCAGCCGGCAAACCGGAATCGGGCCTGCCGGTCGGGCGACGGCGCGGCCGGCAGCGCGATCAGCGCGCTCGACACCGTCCCGTAGCCGCGCTCGGTGCGAAAGCGCATCGCCGCTTCGGCCGGCGCCCCGGGCGGTATCGTGTCGTCGCCGAGCAGGTCCTGCCAGGCAGTCCACTCTTCGCGGTCGGGATCGGGCGGCGGCGCCGCGCGAAAACGCGGCCGAGCCAAGGCAAGGCGCGGCGTCGCCGTCTCGTTGAGGTCGCCGGCGGCGATCAGTGAGAGGCCATCGTCGAGCGGGCGTGCGGCGATCCGGCCGGTGCCGTCGTGGCGCAGCCAAAACGCATCGCGGTTGTCGGCGACGATCAGGTTGAAGCTGCGATAGGCGGCCGGGTCGAGGTGCGCCAGCGCCGCCGCCGCATCGACCGCATCGGCATGGTCGAGCGCCTCCAGCACCAGTTCGCCGCGCGAGCGCAGACCGGCGGCGGGGCCGAGCGAACCTGTCCGGTTCAAGACCGCGGCGGCGACGCCCCAGTCGTTCAGCCCGAGCCACGACCCGCCGGCGAAGAGGTCAAGTCCGCCGACGACCTCCGCCCGGTCCGGCCAATGGCGGCCGGGCGGCAAGGCCGGGCGGTCGATCATTTCGTCGCGGTTCGCCCCGATCACCACCGGCCAGGCATGCTCGGGCCGGCGCAGGATCACCAGGGTGCACATTCACGCCCTCGCCCCTCGCCTTCGAGGCTGTGATATCATGCCGGCTCGCGGCAGGCGCCACATGAAACGGATGTGAGGGCCATGACCACCTTCGATGAGCGCGAAAAAGACTTCGAGGTCCGCTACAAGCACGATCAGGAGCTGCAGTTCAAGGTCAAGGCGCGACGCAACCGGCTCCTCGGGCTCTGGGCGGCCGGCCGCATGGGGCTGGAGGGCGACGCCGCCGACGCCTATGCCAGGGAGCTTGTCGACGCCGAATTCGCCGGCGGCGACAAGCACGTCGTCGAGAAAGTCGTCGCCGACCTTGCGGCCAAGGGGCAGAGCGCGACGCCGGCGCAGGTCCGGTTCGAACTCGACCACCTCGCCGATCGCGCCAAGCAGCAAATCATGCAGGAGTGACAAAGGCCCCTCTCCCGCACAAAGCCCCTCTCCCGCACCGCGGCAGAGGGTGGCCGCGGGCGCCAGCCCGCGGACGGGTGAGGGTCTCGAAACGAGACGAAATGCCGAACGAACGCGCCCGCGAATTGCGACGAGATGCCACAGATGCTGAGCGACGACTGTGGTCTGCGCTGCGCGATCGCCGACTACAGGGCTGTCGATTTCGCCGGCAGCACCCGATCGGCGATTTCATCGTCGATTTCGCCTGCACTCAACATCAACTGATCGTCGAGGCGGATGGCGGCCAACATGCCGACAATGAGGCCGATCGCCACCGTACGGCCTGGCTCGAAAGTGAAGGCTGGCGGGTACTCCGCTTTTGGAACAATGACGCGCTGGCCAACACCGAGGGCGTCGTCGAGACCATATTGCGGGAGTTATCAGTAAGATAGACCTCACCCTCCCGCGCCTGCGGCGCGGGTCCCTCCCTCTCCCGCAATGCGGGAGAGGGGCCTTCCAGTGCGGGGCTTTTCTTATACCGGCCGGTCGCCCTTCACGGTGACGCGGTTGCCGGAGCGGGTGTGGGGCCAGTAGTCCCACATTGCGTGGTGCTGGACGCAGCGGT
>DASYUS010000541.1:0-5101 GCA_036000945.1 Allostellaceae bacterium | reverse complement strand
CATCGTCGACCGGCGCGACGTGATCCCGGCGGCGGTCGAGGCGGCCGGGGGCGTCGTCGAGCATTTCGGCATGCCGGTCGATCCCGGCACCATGCTGCTGCTCGGCCGGCTCAAGGGCAAGCCGGTGCTGGGGCTGCCCGGCTGCGCTCGCTCGCCGAAGGAGAACGGCTTCGACTGGGTGTTGCAGCGGCTGTGCGCCGGCCTTGCGGTCGGCAGGGAAGACATCATGCGCATGGGCGCCGGCGGCCTCCTGGCGGAAATTCCCTCGCGGCCATTGCCGCGCGCCGAAGCGAGCCCGGCCAGGCCCGAGCGCAAGGCGCCGGCAGGCCCTCGCATCGCCGCGCTGCTGCTGGCGGCCGGCCGGTCGAGCCGGATGGGCGGCCCGAACAAGCTGCTTGAACCGATCGACGGCGTGCCGATGGTCGTGCGCACGGCGCAGCGCCTGTTGTCGTCGCACGCCCGCCCGATCGTCGCCGTGCTCGGCAACCAGGCCGATCAGGTCGATGGTGCACTCGGCAAACTTCCGGTCGAGCGGGTGCGCAATCCGGCCTTTGCCGACGGGCTGTCGACCTCGCTGAAGCGCGGCCTAGCAGCGCTGCCCGCCGAGTGCGACGGTGTGATCGTCTGCCTCGGCGATATGCCGCTCGTCACCGGGCGTGATCTCGACCGGCTGATCGCCGCGTTCAACCCATTGGAAGGGCGCGCGATCGTCGTGCCGACCCGGCGCGGCAAGCGCGGTAACCCGGTACTCTGGGCCAAGCGCTTCTTCCCGGAAATGGCCGAACTCGCCGGCGACGTCGGGGCCAAGCACCTGATCGGCGAATATACTGAGCTAGTCTCCGAGGTCGAGATGGATACGGACAGCGTGCTGATCGACATCGACACGCCGGACGCCCTCGCCGCGTTGCGCGACCGGATGAAGCCGAGCGCGGCATAGCGGCTCGAGTGCCGATCGAGGCTCCGCGCCGCTGACGCAACATCATTCGCATTCCCCGCGAAAGCGGGGATCTACTTATCAACGCCGCGCTGGTGGATCGGTGGATCCCGGCTTTCGCCGGGAATGCGATCTCTTGGATGACGTCGGGTCGGAAGGCGAACCTGGACGAAATCGGCCTTACCGCAGCACGTTGTGGACGAGGTAGGCGGCGAAATCGGCCGGTTTCAGCTTCAGGTCGAGGCGGTCGCTGCTGCCGGCCAGGGCGCGCGAGACGAGGATGTGGTTTTCGACGTGCTGGGCCGAGACCCGGTACACCCCGGCCGCGCCCTTCAGCTTGGGATAAAGGTTGGGGTCGATGATTTTCTCCTTCCTGCCGAGCCGTTCGATCGCCTCGGCCTCGGAGAGCCCCTCGACCTCGTCGCGGCGAATGATCTTCCAGTCCGCTTCGCCGGCCCAGCCGGCGTCGGCCAGCGCCTTCGGGTCGCCGTCGGAGACGCCGATCTTGTAGGTGTGCTTGCCGAGGCCGACATCCGACGCCCAGCGGCCGAGTTTGGCGCTGCGTGCGACATAAAGTACCGGCATGTGATTCTCGCCTTCCCAGCCCGGGAATAAACCGCGTCCCAGGCTCGTTACAACGCCGCCTGACCGGTTTCGTCAACCCCCAGATCCGCCGCCGGGAATGCCGCCATGCCGATGCTGATGGGATCCGCGATCGTTGTCTGCACCTTGGTCAGCATGGTGCTGGGTCAGATTACCATCGGAATGGAAGCAATCGGCGTTCTGCTCGCCGCCCTCGTCTTGATGAGCCTGCAACGCGAATAATCGCTGCCAAAATCGCGCAAGCAGCCTGCGCCGGTTCGTCGCACGTCGATAAGACTTCGCAAACGCAAGCGGTTCCGCCGCTTTGGGCGACGGCCGGCCGACGACCTGCCGCATTGTTACGAAGTGACACGAAAAGACATTTTTTGTTAAACTCTGCGCGCTATCCGTATGCGGAGGCATGGGGGAATCGCGCGGATGAAGCGGTTGCTGTGCACTGCCCTCGGCGGCTTGGTTTTGGCCGTCGGGTTGTTGAGTTCTGCACCGGCCTTGGCGCTCGGGCTCGATCCCGCGTTTCCGGGGCCGGCTCTTGGGCCAAGCCAGGCCAAGGGCGTCGTCGTCTGGAGCCATGGCCGCTCGATCAACGGCGAAGACTGGAAGTCGCCGACCCCGGCCTATCTCCGCGTCCTGCGCGACGACGGCTGGGAGGTGATGCGGTTCGACCGGCTGAGCCAAGGCGACACGCTGGGGAACAGCACCGACCGCCTGGTCGACTATGCCGGCACGCTCAAGCAAAAGGGCTACAAGCAGGTCGTCCTCGCCGGGCAATCCTTCGGTGCGTTTCTGGCGCTGATGGCGGCCGGCGCTTCGTCCGATGTCGATGCGGTGATCGCGACGGCCCCGGCGGCCTATGGCGACTTCAGCGATTTTTACGAGAGCTGGCGGCTCAACGCGACCAAGCTCTATCCGCTGTTAGAGCGCGTCAAGCGCGCGCGGGTCATGGTGTTCTATTTCCACGGCGACGATTTCGATCCCGGCGGACGCGGCGAGCGCTCCCGGCAAATCCTGGCGGAGCGTGGTCTCGGCTTTGCCATCGTCGATCAGCCGGCCTACTTGACCACCCATTGGGCGGCGTCGAGCGGATTGTTCCTTCGCCGCTTCGGCAGCTGCATCCGCGACTTTGCCGATGACGCGACGCTCACGGGCGAGTTGGTCTGTGCGCCGCGCTGGGGCACGACGCCGAGCGCCGAGATGAAATTGCCGCCCGAGTTGGCCGACCCGCCGGCGCAGCTTGCCCAAGTGGCCGCACCGGCCAGTCCGACCGGGTCGGGAACCGCCCCGGGTGCCGGCAAGACCCTGCAGGAGCTTCGCGATATCTGGTACGGGTTCTACCCCAACGGTCGCGAAGTGCTGTTCGGCGTCGGAGCGGTGCGCGGCGCCGACCTCAGCGCCGTCTACGCCATCGGGCCGAGCATCGATGACCAGCATCCGGCGACCTGGACCCGGCGCCAGGGCCGGATCGTTGGCGACGGTTTTGTTTTCGAGGAGCCCGGCAAAAGCAAGCTGAACTTTCGCGCGCGCCCGGATGGCGGTCTCAGCGCGACCTGGACTGCCGCTGACGGCAAAACCTCGATGACCGGATATCTGAAGCCGATCGATCTGCAGTTCCTGGCGCGGCGCGACGATGCGGCGGTCGGGGCGAAGGCGTCAGCCCCAGTAGCGACCGCTCGTGCCCACGGCGACGGTGACCAGGCCAAGAACTAGGTTGACCGTAACGATCGCCCGGATCTGCCCCAGCTGACGCGCGGCGGCGGGATAGTCCTGTCGCGCCAGCGCCGCCCGAAAGCGCCGCCACGGCGCGAAATACAGGTGGAAGAACAAGAGCATCATGACGATGCCGAGACCCTGCATGATGTCTACGTGCAGGCCGATGCCGCGAAACCCGGCAAAAACCCAAAAGACCATGCCGTAGCCGCTCGCCAGCAGCAGCACGATCGCGACGAAGACCCAGGTAAAGAACCGGTTCAGCACGCGCGACCACAGCTCGAGCCTGGGGCCCGGCTCAAGCGGGCCTGTTGTCGGCCGCAGCACCAGAAGCGCGAAGAACATGCCGCCGACCCAGACGACCGCGGCGAGGCCGTGCAGGATCAACGCGACCGTGGCGATCGCAACCGTATCGTCCACCGTTCAGGCGCCATAGGCCGGGGCGCGGCGCGCCAGCCCGTCGTAGAGGTCGAGCATGCGGCCGCGCCAGGCGCGGACCGGGTCGTCCGCCGCGAGCACGTCGAAATCGCTGATCGCCCGGGCCCATTGGAAGGCGCCGAACACGATGTAGTCGGCGTAGGCCGGCGCGTTGCCGGCAACGAAATTCTGCCGCTCGACGGTGCGGCGCAGCGGGTCGAGCGAAGCGCGGAACTGCGGCAATCGCGCCTCGCGGTCCTTGACGATTTCTTCGAGCGTGGCGCCAAAGCGCTCCTCCCGCGAGCGGCGGAAATAGTCCTGGTCCTGCGGCGCGGCATGGCGGTGGATGTCGAGCACGACGAGGCGGATCAGCCCCACCTGCAGCACGGTCTCGGTCCAGTTCTGGACAAAGCGCGTCAGCCCGCGGCCGACGTCGCAGGCGAACAGCGACGGCCGGTCCGGGTAATGCTCGTCAAGATATTCGGCGATCGCCGTCGAATCGTGCACCACCCGGCCGCCGTCGACGATCACCGGGACGCGGCCGGCATTCGGCTGCGGCAGCTTGTCCTTCTCGGTAAAACGCCACGGCACGGTCTCGACCGCGAGCCCCTTGTGCGCCAGCGCCATCTTGGCTCGCCAGCAGAACGGGCTGAAGCGCCGCTCCGCCTCGGCGCCGGCCAGATCGTACATCGTGATGGTCATCGCCCGTCCTCCCGCACGCGATTGCGGTGCATGGCCGCACTATGCGGCCGCAAAGCCCCTGGCAACAATGGCGGCATTCGCCTTGCCAGCGGATGCCGCCGCGGGGGATAGACGAAGGCCTGTCAATCGAGCGGGACGGAATCGCGATGCTGACGGCTCTCGAACCACGAAAACCGGTCGTCGACGTCACCCTCGCGGCGCTGTTCGGCGAATTCCTCAGGGCGTCGCTCTCCGGGTTCGGCGGCGGACCCGTCTGGGTGCGCCACGGCGTCGTCGAACGGCGGCGCTGGCTGAGCGAGGTGGAGTTCGCGGATATCCTGAGCTTTTGTCAGTTCATGCCCGGACCCAACGCGGTCGGTATCGCGGTGTGCGTCGGGGAGAGGCTGCGCGGCGGTATCGGTGCGCTCGCCGCGCTCGCCGGGTTTCTGGTCATTCCGTGGGCGCTCGCGTTCTCGCTCGGCGCGCTGCTACTCGAATACGCCCGGCTGCCGCTGCTGCAACATGTCCTCGGCGGGGTTTCGGCGACGGCGGCCGGGCTCCTCATCGCCACCGGGATAAAGCTGCTGCTGCCGCACCGCCGACGCCCGGCGGCCGTGCTTTTCGCGGCGCTCGCCTTCGGCCTGATGGCCTTCAGCGGGCTGCCGCTGCTCGCAGTGTTGTTCGTTCTGGCACCGCTCAGCATTGCCGTCGCGGCGATAAGCAGCGCGAGAGGGCGATGACGCCACCCTCTGCCCTGATCGC
>DASYUS010000540.1:0-7373 GCA_036000945.1 Allostellaceae bacterium | reverse complement strand
CGTCGCGCGAGGCGAATACCGCCAGCACCATGGTCCCGACCAGCGTCAGCGCCAACACCTGTCGCGGCGTGGCGCCGCGGCGACGCAACGTGATTGGGATCGCATCGGGAGTCGGGGCGGTTCCGGCGGTCGGCGTCTGGCGCTCGATTGCGACCATGGCTTAGAACCGGAAATAGATGAACGGGGCGACGCCCTCGGGGCCGAGCGCGTTGATGATCGCGACGACGATGCCGGCGGTCGCGCCAAGTCCCCAGGCCGGCATCCGGGCGAGGGCTGCGGCGGTACGCTCGAACAGCGCGTCGGGGGCGAATTGCGTCGCCATGCCGATCGCGATCAGCGCCACCATCGACGGCCCGGCCTGTCGCAACCCCTCGCCCCAGCCGGTGCCGAACCCGGCGAGGTAGAGGCATGCGACCTCGAAATCCTCTGCCCGGAAGAAGATCCAGGCGAGGCAGACGAAATGGAACACGATAAAGGTTGCGATGGCGCGCGCGGCAAGGCTCGTCGAATGGCGGCCGAGCCAAGGTTCCAGCATGCGCTCGACAGCGAGCCCGCCGCCGTGCAGGGCGCCCCAGGCGACGAATTTCCAGGCCGCACCGTGCCACAGGCCGCCGAGCAGCATTGTCAGCAGCAGGTTGCGGTAGGTGTTGAAGCGGCCGTGACGGTTGCCGCCCAATGGCTTGTAGAGATAGTCGCGCAGCCAGGTCGACAGCGAGATGTGCCAGCGCTGCCAGAATTCGCGCAGCCGCTCCGCCCGGTAAGGCTGGTTGAAATTGGCCGGGAAGCGAAAGCCGAGAAGCGCTGCCAGCGCGATTGCCATGTCGGTGTAGGCGCTGAAATCGCAATAGATCTGCACGGCATAACCGTAGACCGCGAGCAGGAGGTCGGGCGCGCCGTAATTGGTCGGGGCGGCGAACACCGGGTCGACGAGCTCGGTCGCCAGATAGTTGGCGACCACCACCTTCTTGAAGAGGCCGCCCAAAATCAGCAGGAGCGCCGGGGCGATCGGGATCGGCTCGTCCGACGGGCGGGCGAGCTGCGGCAGGAAGTATGCCGCGCGCACGATCGGCCCGGCGACGAGCTGCGGGAAGAACGACATGTAGAGCGCCAGGTCGAGCGGGTTGCGGCAGACAGCGACATCGCCGCGATAGACGTCGGTCAGGTAGGAGATGGCGTGAAAGGTGAAGAACGAGATGCCGACCGGCAGCAGGATTTCGATAAACGGCAGCTCGTGCTCGAGGCCGAGGAGGCGGGCGAGCTGGTTGGCGCTGAGCACGAAAAAATCGAAATATTTAAAGGCCCCGAGCAGCCCGAGATGAAGCGCGACCGCAACACCGAGGACGAGGCGCCGGCGCGCCGGATCGGCGGTGGCCCCGATCAGCCGGCCCGCGAGGTAGCTGAGCGCCGAGCTGAACGCGAGCAGGAAGCAGAAGCGCCAATCCCACTGCGCATAGAAATAGTAGCTAGCGAAGACGAGCACGGTCTTCTTTGCTGCAAAGCGGCGCTGCAACAGCGCCATCGCCGCCGCGACGGCGAGGAAGAACAGCAAAAACCCTGAGGTCGGGAACAGCATTCCGGCTTAGCCGGGTGACAACGGGATTGGAGCCGCCGTTACCCTTCTCTGGTGTCTCACACGAGGATCCCGCCCGCTCGCCACGAATCGGTTCTATCGGCTGATGCGAGCGCCGGCAAGCGGCCGCTGGCGGCGGCGCCGTAACGCCTTTTGCCGATAACGGATGCCGCGCAATCGAGGCATTTCGGTTTGCATCGCTCTGACCGACCGATCAGTATTCGCCCGCAGGTTGGGTGCGTTGCGGGGGTAGGGCGCCGTGCACGGATATCGTCGGCTATGCGGCGCCGGATGGCGGATCTCGCGGCTGGCGGCGTTGGTCGCCTGCCTTGCCCTTGGCGCCACCGCGGCGCATGCCGACGAGCCGGCGAGCCCGGCGAGGATCGTCGTTTTCGGCGACAGCCAGGGGCAGGGACTTGCCTTCGGGTTGCAGCGCGTCCTCGTCGAGGACCCGCGCTACCGCGTCCTCAACCGCACCCATCCCGGGGCCGCTCTGGTGCACGGCGCGAACGAGTGGCTGGCGCCGATCGAGCGCTTCACGGCGCGCGAAAAGGCCGATATCGCCGTCGTGATGTTCGGCGCCAATGACCGCCTCGACATGCGCGACGAGCGCGGCGCCTATCTGCGTTTCCGCACCGGCGATTGGCGCGAGGCTTACGCGGCGCGGGCCGACAAGATCCTGGCGCTGCTTGCCGAGGCCGGGCTGCGGGTGATCTGGTGCGGGAACCCGATCGCGCGCAGCCCCAAGTATTCCGACGATATGAGCTACATCAACGAGATCTATGCCGCACAGGCGGCCCGTTTCGGGGCGCAATTCGTGCCGTTGTGGACGGCGATCGCGGACGAGGAAGGCCGCTACACCGCCTACGGCAAGAACCGCGGCGGCATCACTCAGCGCTTGCGCACCGATGACGGCATCCACTTCACCGCCGCCGGCTACGAGCTGATCGCCGAACGGATCGTCGGCCTGTTCTCGGCAGCCGCCGCGAATGCACGGTGACCCGGCGAGGCCGGGCGCTGAATGCAGCTCGACCGGCGGCTCAACGCCTACCGCGACGATCTCGCCGACGAGCGGTTGCGCGGGGTCGTCGCGGCGCGGCGCTATGCGAGGGGGCAGCAGGCGCGGGTCGTCGTCGGCTGCGCCCCGCTGCGGCAGAAACCCGATCCGCGCGCGGAGATCCAGACCTTTTATCATTACGGCGAGGCCGTGCTCGTTTTCGACGAGGCCGGCGGCCATGCTTGGTGCCAATCGCTGTTCGACGGTTACGTCGGCTACGTCGAGGCGCGCCATCTACGGATCGGCGCGCCGCCTGCCGCGACCCATTTCGTCGCGACATCGGGCTCGTATGCTTATACAGAGCCGGATCTGCGCTCGCCCGCGGCCGACTTCCTGCCGCGCCACAGCGCGGTCGTCGTCGCCGAGAGCGCCCTCGCGACGCGCGGCACCGCCTATGTCGGCCTCGACACGGGGCTCTACGTGCCGCTCGCCTGCCTCACGCCGCACCCGCCGCGCTCGCCCGACACCGCGGCGGCGGCGGCGCTTTACCTCGGCTGTCCCTATCTCTGGGGCGGCCGCAGCTGGCTCGGCATCGACTGCTCCGGTCTCGTGCAGAGCGCCTTCCGCGACATCGGCATCACCGTACTGCGCGACACCGACATGCAGAGGCAATCGATCGGGAGAGCGGTGTCGGCCAGGCGGGAAGAAGATTTGCGCCGCAGCGATCTGCTGTACCTGCCTGGGCACGTGCTGATCTATGCCGGCAGGGGTACCGTCATCCACGCCGACGGCGTCGGCATGACGGTGCGGCGCGACCGCCTCGCCCGGCTGATGCGCGAGCGCGGTCTGGATTTCGCCGGGTTTACCGTCCGCCGCGTCTAGAGCAGATTCCGGCGATCTCGTCCACGCCCATGCCCCTCACCCTGTCCCTCTCCCCGCAAGCGGGGAGAGGGAACGCAATCGAAAGCCGTGGTGCAACTCTCCCTCTCCCCGCTTGCGGGGAGAGGGCCGGGGTGAGGGGCCGGCGTCGGCGGATGAATCCGATCGGAATATCGGCTAGCTGGGCGGGAACTGCGCCAACCAGTGTCGGGCGATGTCTTCGCGGCGGCAGACCCAGACCCGGTCGCGGCTCTGGATGTGCTCGATGAAGCGAATGAGCGCCATGGCGCGTCCGGGATGGCCGGAGAGCCGCATGTGCAAGCCGATCGACATCAGGCGCGGCCGCTCCGCCCCCTCCTCGTACAAGAGATCGAAGCTGTCGCGCAGATAGGCGAAGAAATCGTCGGCCGGCCCGAACGTGCCGCGGCCGAACTTCACGTCGTTCATCGCCAGCGAGTAGGGGATGACGAGGTGCGGCTTGTCCGAAACGCGTACCCAATAGGGCAGCTCGTCGTTGTAGGCGTCGCTGTCGTAGAGAAAGCCGCCGTTCTCGACGACGAGACGCCTGGTGTTTTCGGACGGCGCGTAGCGGCAGTACCAACCCTGCGTCGGCTTGCCGGTGGTTTCGCGGATCAGCGCGACGGCGCTCGCGATTTGCGCGCGCTCCTCGGCTTCTTCGAGCTCGTAATGCTTGATCCAGCGATAGCCGTGGCCGCAGATGTCCCAGTCGGTCGCGGCGATCGCCGCGGCGGCGGGCGGGTTGGCGGCCAGCGCCCGGGCGCAGGCGAACAGCGTCACCGGCAGTTTGCGGCTGGTAAAGATGCGGTGGAGCCGCCACCAGCCGACCCGCGCGCCGTATTCGAACATGCTCTCGGCGGCGAGGTCGCGGCGGTTGCCGGCATCGGTGCTGGCGCCCTCGATCAGCCCGGTCTCCGAGACGCCGTCGCCGGCCGGATAGGAAAGCTCCGAGCCCTCCTCGAAATTGATCACGAAATTGACCGCGATGCGCGCCTCGCCCGGCCAATGAGCGTGCGGCGGCGTCGCGCCGTAGCCGACAAAATCGCGGGTCATGCCGCTTCTCCCGGTGGATCGGGATACCAGCCTCTCGCGAGGATCTGATCCAGGGTGTATGGGCATGCCGCGGGAAAGCTGGCGGCGAGATCCGCCTCGCCATACTTCGCGAGGCCGACCTGCGCGACATCTTTAGCACGCGAGTAGAGGCGAGCCAATTCCGCTTCGATGTCCCGCCGCAATGTCGCGGTGAGCCTGTCGTCGAGCTCGGCGCGCGCGTTCGCGATCGAAACCATCCAATCGGATCGGGGTTCGGTAGCGGGCGAGTAAGCCAGCTTCAGAAGATGCTCGAGGATGCGGCGAACTTCGCTGCGCATCGCATTGCGTTCGTTCTTGCCCAAATCCTCGATCTCCTCGGCGACATTGTCGCGGTCGAAGCGGTTGTCGGGGGCGGGCATCGAGCGCAGCACCTCGGCCTGGTACTGCGTCCAGGCATAGAAATCGTCCTCGTAACGCGGTCCGTCGGGCATCATCGTTCCCCAATGACCCTGCCATTCTACGCCTGTTTCAGCTCGGCTTGGGTGCCTCTTCGACGACCGGTGCGGCTGTGGCGGCGCGCCGGGTGATCCAGACGATCGGCAGGCACAGCAGCAACAGGAATGCTCCGAGCACGACAAAGCTCAACGTTGCGCCCCACCAATCGGCGATCAGGCCCATCGCCGGCGGGATGAGGATCGCGGCGAGCCGGTTCATCGTCTGGCGCAGGCCGACGACCGCGCCTTGCCGATATCGGCCTACCGCCTTTGCCTGCACCGAAAACATCATCGGCTGCACGACGCCCTGCAGCCAGCCCCGCACGATTTGGGCCGCGAGCAGCAGGGCGAAGATGCCGCCGAGAAACGGGGTCAAGCAGATCATCACGATCGACAGCACCGTGCCGCTCAGCATCGTCTTCTGCGGATCGCCAAGGCGCATCGCCCGCCCGGCGAACAAGGAGCCGAGCCCGCTCATGATCTCGATTGCCGCGAACAGGACGCCGATCGTCGTGCCGGTCAGACCGATGCCGTCGAGGTAGACGACGTAGAGCGAGAACTGAACGCCGTTGGTCGCGGTGCGCAGAAAGATGATCGCCATCGTTGTCGCCACCGCCGGGATCGCGATCAGGGCAAAGCAGGCGATGTAGTCGGACAGGCGGGGGACGGTGTCGCGCAAGCGAAACCGAGCGCGGGTCCGCGCGCCATGCCCGTCGCCGAGCCGGTCGCCCGGGGCGAGGTCCGCCTCCGGCGCGCGCAGCAGTGCAAGCGTCAGCAGCGCGCCCCACAACACCCCGATCAGATAGGACGGCCAGGCGCCGCCGAAATCCCACACGACACCGAGGATCAGCGGCGCGATCGTCGAGCCGATCCGGGCGAAAAAACTGAAGCGACCGATATATTCAGCCTCGCCTTCGGCGAGCTGTGCGATCAGCGTCTGAGAGCCCGACCAGGCGAACTGCAAGGCGCCGCCATTGACGATCTGCAACAATAGGAGCGGCCAGAACCACGTCACCAGCGGGAAAACCGGGGCCAGCGCGATCGCGGTCCAGACGAAAAACAGCGCCACCCGCCGCGTGCCGAACCGGTCCATCAAGACGCCGACATGGATCGACAGGAACAGCGCCAGCAAATGGCGCCCGCCGACCAGGACGCCGATCTCGCCGGCGCTGAGGCCAAGCGAGAGCCCGTAAAGCGGGATCAGGAAGATGTAGAGGTCATTGTAGCCCATGCCCAAGAGGCCGGTGGCGTAGATTGCCGCCGGGTTGCGCAACCCGGCCGGGCGCGTGCCGGTCATCGGATCGGACATGCGTGACGGCAGGGCGGCATCGTGCCGCACGCGACCCCTATCGGCGTTCGTGAACCCGTTCCTCCGCCGCGAGGCGGGGGAGGGGGACCATGCCTAGCATGGTGGAGGGGGCATCGCGAGGGCGCCTCCTCCGGCTCCCCCGGATCAAGTCCGGGGTCGCCACCTCTCCTGTGCACGGGGAAGGAACTATGGGGCGTGATGCGGTTCATTGTTTCCGGGCACTAGCGCTCGCCGTGCATCATGCTATAGGCCGGCGGCCCCGAACGCCAATCGCCGCTGCCCGGGCAGATTGGACTACAGTCGACCACGAATCATGTGATGCAATAGCAAAGGCCTGCCGCGATGATTGCAAAACC
Source organism: Allostellaceae bacterium (assembly GCA_036000945.1). Classification (GTDB taxonomy): domain Bacteria; phylum Pseudomonadota; class Alphaproteobacteria; order ATCC43930; family CGMCC-115725; genus DATARH01. The sequence goes on along the minus strand of DASYUS010000540.1, from coordinate 718 downwards.
CGCTCTATCGGTCGCGCTCGCGATTTTGCTGGCGGGGCTGATGCCGCCTGGCGCCCGCGCCGACGCCGCCAACGGCGAGCGCCTCGCGCGGCAATGGTGCGCCAATTGCCATGTCGTCGACGGCGGCGGCGGCGCGGCCACGCTGCCGCAGGGGCCGCCGAGCTTCCGCACCGCTGCCGGACGCCTCAATCCCGACGAGCTGCGCACCTGGCTGACGCATCCGCACGGCGCGATGCCCGATCTGGGGCTAACCCGCGCCGAGATCGCCGATCTGATCGACTACATCGGAACATTGCGATAGGCGCTCAGGTGTGTCCGCGCCGCACATCGCGCGAGAAGCCGCCCAACCGCGGGAAGAACGCCGGGACCTTGAGCCTGTAGCGCCGATACGCATCGCCGAACGCCGTCAAGGCCTCGCCTTCCTCGCCGCGGGCAAGGCGCACATACATGAAGACCAGTATCGGGAACATCGCCAAGGTCAGCAATGTCGGCCACTGCAGCAGGAACCCGAACATGACGAGGATGAAGCCGTCATATTGCGGGTGGCGGACGTAGGAATAGACGCCCGCGGTGGCGAGCCCCCGCCGGCGCTGCGCTTCGTAAAGTATCTTCCAGCCGGCGGAAATCAGCAGGAACCCGCCCCCGATGAAAGCAAAGCTCAAGAGGTGGAACGGGCCGAAATGCGGATTGGCCTTCCAGCCGAACATCATCTCCAGCA
>DASYUS010000539.1:0-4993 GCA_036000945.1 Allostellaceae bacterium | reverse complement strand
GACAGCGCCGAGATCCATCGCCTCCTCGATTTCCCGAGCCTCATCGACGCGCTGCGCGCGATGTTCCGTGACGGCTGCGACGTGCCGCAGCGCCATCATCACATGGTCGCGTCAGCTGATGTGGCCAGCGCGCCCGGCACGCTCCTGCTCATGCCGGCCTGGCAGGCCGGGCGTGCGCTCGGCGTGAAGATCGTCACCGTCTTTCCTGGCAACGCCCAGCGCGCCCTGCCCTCGGTCTACGGCAGCTACCTGCTGCTCGACGCCGCCACCGGCGAGCCGCAGGCGTTGCTCGACGGCACGGCGTTGACGCTGCGGCGCACTGCAGCTACCTCGGCGCTCGCCGCCGATTACCTCGCCCGAGCGGACAGCGCGGTGCATCTGATGGTCGGCACCGGGGCCCTGGCGCCACATCTGATTGCCGCGCACCGGGCAGTGCGGGCGATCCGAGAGACCCGGATCTGGGGCCGCGACCGGGCAAAGGCGGCCGCGCTTGCCGGGCGTCTGGCCGCGACCGGAATCGCCGCGGCGCCGGTCAGCGACCTCGCAGAGGCGGTTGCCGCGGCCGACATCGTCACCAGCGCGACCTTGGCGCACGAGCCGCTGATCTGCGGCGAGTGGCTCAAGCCCGGCACCCATCTCGATCTCGTCGGCGGGTTTACCCCGGAGATGCGCGAGGCCGACGACGCGTCGGTCGCCCGCGCCGCCGTCTACATTGATACCGATGCGGCGCTACGCGAGGCCGGCGACATCGTGCAGCCGCTGCGTTCGGGGTATCTCGCGCGCGAGCGGATCTTGGGCGATCTCTTCGCCCTCGCCCGCGGGATTTGTCCTGGCCGGCGCGACCCGACGGCGATTACGCTGTTCAAATCGGTCGGCAGCGCCCTCGAAGACCTCGCCGCCGCACAGCTCGCCTTCGGCCGGCACGCGCAATGATCCCGTGCATCCCCATATCTCACCGATGAGCATCGCCGCCAAGATCTGCGGGCTGTCGAGCGAGGCGGGGGTGGCCGCCGCCGTCGAGGGTGGCGCGGCCTACGTCGGCTTTGTTTTCTACCCGCGGAGCCCGCGCGCGGTCGGCCCGGCGCGCGCCGCTTCACTGTGCGTCGCGGTGCCCACGCGCGTGCAGCGGGTCGGCCTCTTCGTCGACGCCGACGATGCGGCAATCCAAGCCGTGCTCGACCTCGTGCCGATCGACATCCTGCAGTTCCACGGCCATGAAACCCCCGCGCGCGTCGCCGAGGCGAAGGCACGTTTCCGGCGCCCGGTGATGAAGGCGATCACCATCGCTGCACCGGAGGATGTGCTCGCCGCTGGGAACTACGAAACCGATGCCGATCTGCTGCTGTTCGACGCGAAACCGCCACGCCGGCCCGATGCGCTGCCGGGCGGCAACGGCCTGGCCTTCGACTGGCGTCTAATCACCGGGCGCCGCTGGCAGCTTCCGTGGATGCTGTCGGGCGGCCTGACGGCCGCGCTGCTGCCCGACGCCGTGCGCATTTCCGGAGCCGGCGCGGTCGATGTCTCCTCCGGTGTCGAGCGCCGCCCGGGCGACAAGGATCCGGACAGGATCCGCGAATTCCTCGCCGTCGCCCGCCGCCTATAGTCCGATCGCCACAGAAGCCGCGTCAGCACAGCGGAGCCGGATTGGCGCGCTCGTTTTTCTCCGCCAGCGCCACCGCGACCTCGGCCGCCAGTTCGGCGGCGCGGAACGGCTTGCGCAGGATCTGCTCGGAGCTGGACAACTCGGCCGTCAACGCGGTTCCGCCAAACCCGGTTACGAAGACGACCGGCAGTTCGGGTCGGCCGCGCCGAGCCGCGTGCGCCAGTTCGATGCCGCTCATCCCCGGCATCGCGACATCGGCGATCAAGAGCGCAATCTCCCCCTCATGCCGGTCGAGGCAGTCGAGCGCGGCGCCGCCACTGCCGGCTTCGATCACCCGATAGCCAGCCTCACCCAGCATCCCGGCAGCGACCGCGCGAACGTCGCTGTCGTCGTCGACCAGGAGGATCAGCCCGGCACCGCGTGCCGCGCTGGGCGAGACCGCGGCTGGCGATGCCGCACGGCTGCGCCGCCGCGCATCGACGACGGCACTTGCGCGCGGCAGATAGACTTTGATGACCGTGCCTTCTCCGGCCCTGGTGTCGATATGCACGCCGCCGCCGAGCTGCTGGGCGACCCCGAGCACCTGCGACAGCCCGAGGCCCGAGCCCTTGCCGACCTCTTTGGTGGTGAAGAAGGGGTCGAACACCTTGTCCAGGATGGCAGGCGCAATGCCGCAACCGGTGTCGGCGACCGACATGACGGCATAGTCGCCCGGTGGCGGTTCCTCGGGCCGCTCGGGGCGACCGAGGGTGACGTTGGCAGTGGCGATCGTAATCACGCCCCCGGGCAGCGCGCCATCCGCCGGCATCGCATCGCGCGCGTTGATCGCGAGGTTCAACAGCACCAGCTCGATCTGGCTGGCATCGGCCAGCACTGGCCACAACGCCGGCGATAATGCTGTCTCGATGCGGATCGTCGCACCGATCGTGCTTTGCAGCAGGGCGCCGAGGCCGCTGACAATCTGGTTGAGGTTGACCGGTTCGAGGGTCATCCGCTGCTGGCGCGAGAAGGCGAGCAACTGCGCGGTCAGCCGCGCGCCGCGCTCGGCGGCGGCGGCAGCGGCGGCAACCAGCCGTGCGGCCCGCTCGTCGCCCGGCCCGAGCCGCGATCCGAGCAGCTCCAGATTGCCGATGATCGCCGTCAACAGATTGTTGAAGTCGTGCGCCACGCCCGAGGTCAACTGGCCGACCGCCTCGATGCGCTGCGCCCGCCGCAGCTGGGCTTCGGCCTTTTCCCGCTCATCGATCTGCGCCGCAAGCCGGCGGTTGGCGGCTTCGAGCTCGGCCGTGCGTTCGACGACGCGCCGCTCCAACAGGACATTCGCCTCCCGCATATCATCGATATCGACCGCAGTCCCGAGCCAGAACGCGATCCCGCCATCGATCCGGACCGGCCGGTTGCGGATGCGATGCCACCGATAGGCGCCATCGTGCCGGCGCATGCGCGCCTCGACGGTGAACTCCGCGCCGCTCGCCAAACCCCGCACCCGGGCCTTATCGACCTTCTCGCGGTCTTGGCGATGATACAGCGCCGAGCGCGCACGCGGCTCGGGCCCGATCGCAATGCCGGCATAGTCGCGCATTATCTGATTGTAATACTCGGCGATGCCGTCCGGCCGGAGCACGAACGCCTTGTCGGGCAATGCTTCGAGCATCAGGCGGAAGCGCTCTTCGCTGTCGCGCAGCCGCTCTTCGGCGCGCTTGCGCTCGTCGATGTCGCGAAAGGCAACGACGAGCCCGCCGAGCGGCGCGGGATGGACGTCGAGCCCGATCCACCGCCCGCCCAGGGCAGCAGCCTGTGTTTCGATGTGCGCCGGCTCGCCGGTCTCCAGCACGCGGCAATAGGTGCGGTAGGGCTCGTAATGCTCGGTCCCGGGAAACACCTCGAGGAGATGCCGGCCGATCACCGCCTCGACCGGCTTGTTCCACAGCCGCAGCGCGTTGCGGTTGGCGAACAGGATGCGCTGGTCGCGGTCCATCGCGTAAACCGCGTCGCCGATCGCCTCGAGCACTTCAGCGAGGCGCTGTTCGGAGGCACGCACCGCCTCGCTTGCCTCGCGCCCGACCCGGGCCATCGCCAAATGGAGGCCGACCCGCGACAACAACTCACGCGCTCCGAACGGCTTGCCGAGACAATCGTCGGCGCCGGCATCGAGCGCCTGACGCCTGGCCGCCTCGCCCGCCTCGCCCGACAGCAGGATGACCGGCAGCCAGCGGGTGGTCCGGTTGGCCCGCAGGCGGCGCAGCAACCCATACCCGTCGCGCCGAATCACATCGGCATCGGCGACGACGAGATCGGGCGGGTCGCGCGCCGCGGCCGCGAAGGCCGAAGCCGCGCCGCTCGCGGTCGCGACCCTGCAACCGGCCGACGCGAGGACGCGCTGCAGCCGATCGCGCATGGCGGGGTCGCTCGGACCGATCAGGATTCGCGGCGCCCGCCCATCCGGCGCACGGATCAGCGCGCCGGTGTCGGCGGCATTGGACAGCGCCTCGGCGAGCGCCTGCTGCGTCGGCGTGCGGCTCGGCGGCATCGCAACCGAATCCTCGCGATGGCTCCCGGTTATGCCGGTTCCCCCAGGTCAGCCCCCGGAAACACCCCAGCGGTAGGCAAAGTTCCACCGCGCCAGGGAGATCGGTTGCGGCTCATTCCCGTTAGCGCGATAGCATGCCTCATTTCGGCGAGGAGCGCGACCAATGACGCGGACAAGGCGCGAACATGACAGCCTCGGCGTCGTCGAGGTGCCGGAAAATCGGCTCTGGGGGGCGCAGACGCAGCGCTCGCTGGAAAACTTCCCGATCGGGCGTCGCCGTTTCGTCTGGGGCCGACCAGTGATCCGTGCGTTTGGCGTCCTGAAAAAGGCCGCGGCGCGCGCCAATGGCAAGCTCGGACAGTTGCCGGACGCGACGGTCGAGCCGATCTTCCGCGCTGCCGACGAGGTCGCTGCCGGGCTCCATGACGGCGAGTTCCCGCTCGGCGTGTTCCAGACCGGCTCGGGCACGCAATCCAACATGAACGCCAACGAGGTCATCGCCCGCCGCGCTTCGCAGTTGGCCACCCCCCTTCCGGCCGGCGGCGGCGCGATCCATCCGAACGACGACGTCAACCGCAGCCAATCGTCGAATGACGCGTTCCCGGCAGTCATGCACATCGCCGCGGTCGAAACGATTGCGGGTCATCTGCTGCCGGCGGTCGCGGCGCTGCGCGAGGCGCTCGCCGAGCGCGGTCGCGCCCTCGGCGCGCTCGTCATCGTCGGGCGAACGCACCTGATGGATGCGACGCCGTTGACCCTGGGCCAGCTGTTTTCCGGTTGGACAGCCCAGCTCGACCAGGCCGCCGCCGCGATCCGCGCGACGCTCGACGGGCTTTATGAACTGCCGCTCGGCGGCACCG
>DASYUS010000538.1:0-7139 GCA_036000945.1 Allostellaceae bacterium | reverse complement strand
CTGCGCGACGATTACGTGGCCGACGCGCAATCGGGCATCGAGCGCTGGTGGAACCGCATCATCGCCCGCGCCGGCTACGACTACCGCCTCAAGCTGCCGCACGTCGCATTCAACCGGCGGATCGGCGAGTTCGCCGCAACCGAGGCCGATCCCGACGGCAACCTCCTGAGCCGCGAGGAATGGCAGTGCCGCCGCGCGGAATTCCTCCCCTCGGTCGCCGACGACGCCTTCGTCGCCAGCCTGATGCGTCCGGTCACCGAGCCCGGCGCCTTCGCCTCCTGGATCGCCCCGCCGCGCGCTGGCATCGACAACAAGCCGGGCGACTTCGAATACGTCAAATTGGCGCGATAGCGCGTGTCAACGTGGCGCGCTCGCGCGATGCGGCACTCATGGCCCGGATCACGGCAGGTGAGGTGCGAAATGTGGGGGATTCACGGAGTTCTGCCGTCTGATCGAGGCGTTTGAATTTGAGTTGCGGAGAATCAGCGGCAGTCACCACATATATCGCCATTCGCAAGCGGCGCGGCCGCTGAGCCTGCAACCGCGCAATGGAGAAGCCAAGCCATACCAGATCGCACAATTCCTCCAATTGGTTAAGGAATTTGGCCTGACAATGGACCCGCCGCAATGACCGCCAAGTATCACATAGACCTATTCTGGTCGGAGCCAGACAGCTCCTGGGTTGCCGATGTACCCGACTTGCAGTCGTGTTCGGCCTTCGGCGACACCCCAGCGGAAGCGCTCGCCGAAGTGGAACTCGCAATGGAAGCATGGCTGGCCGTCGCGCGTGAGGATGGCCTGCCGATTCCGGAGCCACGCTACCACAGCTCGCGGCAGCCCGCCGGCTGATTACGGCACCAGCACGGCGGCCCCCTCCAGCGCGCCGGTGCGCAAGTCGGAGAGCGCCTGATTTGCCTCGGCGAGCGGATAGGCGCGGGTCGTCGTGACGATGCCGGCCTTCGGTGCGAGGGAGAGGAATTCCTCGGCGTCGCGGCGGCTCAGGTTGGCGACGGAGCGCAACACCCGCTCTTCCCACAAGAGGCGGTAGGGGAAAGCCGGGATGTCGCTCATGTGGATGCCGCCGCAGACCACCGTGCCGCCCTTCCGGATTGCCGCCAGCGCGGTCGGCACCAGTGCCCCGACCGGGGCGAAAATGAGCGCTGCGTCGAGCGGCTCGGGCGGGGTCTCGTCGGAGCCCCCCGCCCATACCGCGCCGAGGCCGCGGGCGAAATCCTGCGCCGCCCAGTCGCCCGGCCGGGTGAAAGCGAAGATCCGCCGGCCCTGATGGCGCGCCACCTGCGCGACGATGTGCGCCGCCGCGCCGAAGCCGTAGATGCCGATCCGCTCGCCGTCGCCGGCAAGGCGCAGCGTGCGGTAGCCGATGAGCCCGGCGCACAAGAGCGGCGCCGCCGCGACATCGCCGAATGAGGGATCGATGGCAAAGCAATAGCGCTGGTCGGCGACGGTCAGCTCGGCATAGCCGCCGTCGATCTGATAGCCGGTGAAGCGGGCGCGGTCGCACAAATTCTCGCGGCCGCTGCGGCAATAGTCGCAGACGCCGCAGGTCCAGCCGAGCCACGGCACGCCGACCCGATCGCCGACTGCGAAACGGTCGACGCCGGCCCCCGCCTCGACGACGGTGCCGACGATTTCATGGCCGGGGATGAGCGGCAGTTTCGGGTCGGGCAATTCGCCGTCGACGACGTGCAGGTCGGTGCGACAGACTGCGCACGCGCTCACCTTGATCAGCAATTGCCCCGGGCCGGGACGCGGCGCCGGCACATCGGCGGCCACCAGCTCCCGTCCGACGGCGGTCAATACTTGCGCGCGCATCGTCACGTTTCCTCCGGCGAATCAGCCTGCGACGCTGCACTCCGGCAGGGCATCGCCGCTCAGCCCAGGGCCGTGCGCGACTGGCATAGCAGAAGAGACTTGGCAGCAGCGGCAATTTCCGCTTCCTGATCTATCGACGATGATCAGCCGCGCCGCAACGCCAACTCGCCTTCCTCCTGACCCTCCCGCCGTTGCCGGGGAGGGAAGGGCGGGCGCGACCGGCGAAGCGGCGCTCTACCAGCCGGTCAAGCGCTTTCTCGAAGGGCTCGGCTACGAGGTGAAGGGCGAGGTCTGCGGCTGCGATCTCGTCGCTCGGCGCGGCGACGAACCGGTGCTGATCGTCGAATTGAAGCTGCGCTTCAATCTGGCGCTGGTGCTGCAAGGGATCGATCGGCTGGCGGTCAGCGACCGGGTCTATCTCGCCGTACCGCGCCGGCCGCGCACCACGCGCGGCGTAGGGCCCGACGCGCCGCCGCTGCGCCGGCTGTGCCGACGCCTCGGCCTCGGGCTGATCCTGGTCGGCCGCGACAGCGTCTCGGTTATCGAGGAGCCGGTGCCGTACCGCCCGCGGCGGGCGCCCAAGCGGGCCACGCGGCTGATTGCCGAGTTCGATCGGCGCCGGGGCGACCTCAATGTCGGCGGCCGAAACCGCGCGCCGATCGTCACCGCCTATCGCCAGGATGCGCTCAGCGTCGCCCGCGCGCTCGCCGTCAACGGACCGCTGCCTGTTCGCGCGCTGCGCGTCATGACCGGGGTGACAGACGCCGCACATATTCTGCAGCGCGATGTCTATGGCTGGTTCGCTCGGATCAGCCGTGGCACGTACAGGCTTTCCGATCGCGGGTTCGAGGCGCTCGGCCAGTTTACCGATGCGGTGGAGGCGCTGGCCGCCCCCGGGGCCGCCGGCCGGACCGCGGAGCAGGCATTCGCCTGATGCCATCGCCCCTCAACGACGAAGAGGCACGCCGGCTGATCGCCGAGTATTTCGGCGCCGCGGCGCGCTTGCGGCGGTTGCGCGCGACGCCCGCTTTCGGCGCCCCGGTGTTCGTCGTCGATTTCGACCGCGGGCCGCGGCACTACCGCACGTTCGGCTCGTTCGGCCCGTCCTTCGGCACCGCCAGGCCGGAGGAGATGCAGCTCACCGAGCAGTCGAGCATGGACCTGCTCTACCCGGCGCAGCTGGTGTTTCATTACGAGCGGCTGATGTCGCTGGCGTTTGCGCTGGTCGAGCGGCCGGTGACGGCGCTCTTGCTCGGCGTCGGCGGCGCGGCGATGTGGCGCTTCCTGCGCGCCTATCTCCCGGAATGCGCCACCACGCTCGTCGATGCCGACGAAACGGTGATGGCGATCGCTCGGCGCTGGTTTTATTTGAGCCAGCCGGTCGTGATCGAAAGCGCCCAGCGCTTTCTCGCCGGCAATACGACGCAATTCGACGTGGTCCTGGTCGACCTCTATGATGCGCAGGGGCCGGCGCAATTCGACGAAGCATTCTGGGCGCGCTGCATCGATGCGCTGGCGCCGGGCGGCTGCCTCGCCACCAATTGGGCCGATTTCGCCACCAACAAGGGCGTGCGCCCAATGGCCGAGGCGCAGCGCACCGTGGCCCGCGCCCGCGGCCTCGAGACCTATTACGTGACCCGGCGCGGCTTCCGCGACAACCTGATCCAATACCTGCCGACCGGCGCCGAGCGTCAGCCCGAGGCGATCACCGGCGCGCTCGAACGTTTCGCGCGCGACCGCCGCCTGCCCGACAAGGGCCGCGGGATCCTCGAACATTGCCTCATCTCGACCGGCTTCCCGATCGAGATCTAATCGAGCCCGGGCAGTGGCGGTCGGATGCTTCGCCGCACGACTCGCTGTTTAGCGACGGTGGTTGCTACGCGAGGCGGTCATACAGCGCGCCGACGCGCTCGCGATAGCGGGCGACCGAAAACAGCTCTGCCTGGACGCGGCCGCGCTTCGACAATTCGGCCCGCAACCCGTCATCGGCGGCGATCGTCTTGAGCGCGCGCGCGATGTCGTCGATGTCGAACGGGTTGACGTAGAGCGCCGCGTCGCCGGCGATTTCCGGCAGCGAGGAGGTGCGCGAGGTCACCACCGGGGTGCCGAGGGCCATCGCTTCGAGCACCGGTAGCCCGAAGCCCTCGTAGAGCGAAGGAAAGACCACCGCGCGGGCGCCGCGGATAAGCGTCACCAGCATCGGGCTGCTGACGTATTCGAAGTGATGGATGCGCGGGCTGCCGTGGAATCGGTTCTGCAGCTCTTTCAGCATCCGGGCTTCGGCCCTGTTGCCCCAACCTACCGCGCCGGTGATCACCAGCGGAACATCGACCGCCGAGAGCAGATACGCGTCGATCAGCCGGGCGATGTTTTTCTTCGGCTCGAGCGCCCCATAAAACAGCAGATAGTCCTGCAGCCCCAGCTGATACGTGCCGTAGAGCTGCTCCGCTACCAGATCGTCCGGGCGCTCGATCAGTTCGCGCGGGAACTCGACCGCCTCGTATGTATTCGTTACACGGCCGGCGTCGACGCCGAGGAGCTGGACGATGTCGCGCTTCGAATTTTCCGAAACGGTGACGATGTGGTCGGCCTCGGCGGCGATCTTGCGTAAGAGGCGGTAGGTCAGGCGCTTGTTGTCGAGCGTCGTATAGGGTAGGCGCAGCGGCACCAGATCATGAATGGTGTAGATGTTGCGGGCTGCCTTGGCGCGCAGCGGCATCTGGTAGGTGCAGTGCAGGATGTCGGGCGCGGTGTCGAAGGCGAGGTCGATGAAGCGCCCGCTCCACGAGAAATAACGCCGTGCATTGGCGAACAGATTGCGTGCGAGGAACAGATGGTCCCGCAGCGCCAGCCGGGCCTGGAATTGTTCGGTGACAACGGCACCGCTCAGAGTGACGGCGCTCGGCTGTACTCCGAACGGGGCGCGAAGCTGGTCGGCAACGATGCCCAAGGCGTATTTCGGCAGCGCGCCCCATCGTGCCGGTGTCAGGATCGACGGGGCTTCCTGGTTGTCGAATAGCGCGATTTCGCGCAGCAGCGGGTTTTTCGCCGGTCGCTGCAGCGAGCTGTAGACGACGCCGACCTCGTGTCCGAGGTCGTGTGCGATGCGGGCCAGCAGGCGCGTGTAGGTCGCGATCCCGGTGCCGTGTTCGAGCTGAAGGTTGAGGCCGTCATAATAGATGCGCCGGCTCATCGCTTCGGTCTTGCCCCCATCCCGAGACCGCCGCGGCCCGGCGCCAGCGCGGATATCACCCCGGCCGCAGCGTGTCGAGCGCGAAGCCGCGCCCGACGAACCAGCGATTGACCTATGTCAATTTTGCTTCACGCCGCCCGGTAGGTTCACGCGCTGTCGACCAGCACCAGCTCTGCGTCGTCGAGCCCGGCGAGGCGCAACAGCGGCTCGTCGCGGATGGCCGCGCCGTCGCCCGCTTCGAGGCGAACCCCGTTTACCGTGAGCGCGCCCTTCGCCGGCACGAGATAGGCGTGCCGCCCCGCCGGCAGCGCATATTCGATCGTCTCACCCGGTTTGAGCCGTGCACCCAGCACCCACGCATCCGTGCGGATCGGCAGCGCGTCGGCGTCTTCCGTGTCGCCGCTCGCCAGCGCGACCAGGCGTCCGGCGCGGTCGGCCTGCGGGAACGGCCTTGTGCCCCAGCTTGGGCTTCCGCCGCGACGGGTCGGGACGATCCAGATCTGAAAGATCCGCGTCGCTTCGCTTTCGCGATTGTATTCGGCGTGGCGAATGCCCGACCCCGCCGACATCACCTGCACATCGCCGGCTGCCGTGCGGCCCTTGTTGCCGAGGCTGTCCTCGTGGCTGATCGCCCCCTCCCGCACATAGGTGATTATTTCCATGTCGGCATGCGGGTGCGGCGGAAATCCGGTTCCGGCGGCGATCTCGTCGTCGTTCCACACGCGCAGCGCGCCCCATCCCATACGCCCCGGATCGTGATAGTGGGCGAACGAGAAGTGATGACGCGTATCGAGCCAGTCGAGCCGTTCGCGGCCGAGGCTGGCAAAGGGTCTGCGTTCGATCATGGTGCAGGAATCCAGCTTGTGAGAGCCGCCTATATGGGGGCGCGACGCGTCGGGCGGTAGGGTTCTACCGGCGTCGGCGCCAGCGCCCGAGAAGGCTCAGGACCGTCAGCGGGACGACGATGATCGCGCCGAGCAGCGCGTAAGGCAGCGACCAGACGACGAGGTCGCGGGTCTTCTGGTAGAGCGCGGCCAGCGTATGCCAGGTGTCGTAGAAGATGCCGTGGACGGTGATGCCGATCCGATCGAGAAACAGGCCGACCAGGACGCACAGCACGAACAGGCCGATCGCGCGGCCGACGAGCTTCATCGGTCGGCTGCCAACGGCTCGGCCAGAAGCTGCCATTCCGCCCTGACCATCGGATCGGCTTCGCTTGCAAGGCGGGCGCCCGCTTCGGCGGCGACGTCCGGCGCGCCGGCGATGCGGCCGAACGCCCAGACCGCCGCGCCGCGGACCAGGGGCGACGCGTCGTCGAGGCAGCGCCGCGCGGCGGCGACGAGCGCGCCCTCGGGTTGCGGCGCGTTGCCGATCGCGATCAGCACGTTGCGCAGAAAGCGGTTGCGGCCGATGCGCTTCACCGCGGTGCCGGCGAAGCGGGCGCGGAACCCGGAATCGTCGAGCCCGGCAAGCTCGGCCAACAGCGGCGCGGTCAGCCCGTCGCGCGCGATGAATTCGGTCTCCGCGGTGGTGCGGGCGAACTTGTTCCACGGGCAGACCGCGAGGCAATCGTCGCAGCCGAAGATGCGGTTGCCGATCAGTTGGCGCAACTCGTGCGGGATCGGGCCCTTGTGCTCGATCGTCAGGTAGGAGATGCAGCGCCGCGCGTCGAGCCGGTAGGGCGCCGGAAATGCGTCGGTCGGGCAGCAATCGAGACAGCGCCGGCACTGGCCGCAATGGTCGCGCTCGGCCTCGTCGGGCGCGAGGGCAAGGCTGAGGAAGATCTCGCCGAGAAAGAGCCAGGAGCCATAGCCGCGCGACACGAGGTTGGTGTGCTTGCCCTGCCAGCCGAGCCCCGCCTGTTGCGCGAGCGGCTTTTCCATCACCGGCGCGGTGTCGACGAACACCTTCAACTCGCCCGGCCAGCGCGCCGCAATCCAGCGCGCCAGCGACTTGATGCGCCGCTTCAGTGTGTCGTGATAATCCCGCCCGCGGGCGTAGACCGAGATCGCGCCGCGCCCGGGATCGGCCACGGTGGCGAGCGGGTCGTCGTCGCCGGCGTAGTTGAGGCCGAGGACGACGACGGTTTTTGCCTCCTGCCACAGCGTTCGCG
>DASYUS010000537.1:0-1776 GCA_036000945.1 Allostellaceae bacterium | reverse complement strand
GCGCTGGCCTGCCATTATCGCGTCGCCGTGCCGAGCGCCAAGGTCGGCCTCCCCGAGGTACAGATCGGCATCCTGCCCGGCGCCGGCGGAACGCAGCGCCTGCCGCGCCTCATCGGCCCGAAGGCGGCGCTCGACATGATCACCTCGGGCCGCCACGTCCCGGCCGAGGAGGCAAACCGTCTCGGCATCATCGACGAGGTCGTCGCCGAGGGCGACCTGAAGGGCGCAGCGGTCGCCTTCGCCCGCCGCGTCGCCGGGCAGCGGCCCCTGCCGCGCATCCGCGACAAGGGAGAAAAGCTCGCCGAGGGGACGCCGGCGCTGTTCGAGGCGGCGCGGAAGGCGATCGCCCGCCGCGCCCGCAACCAGCGTGCGCCCTATGCCTGCATCGAGGCGATTGAGGCAGCGTGCACGCTGCCCTTTGCCGAGGGCCTCGCGCTCGAGCGCAAGCTGTTCGACGAGCAGGTCGGTTCCGACGAGGCGAAGGCGCTGCGCTATGCCTTCTTCGCCGAGCGCGAGGCGCAGAAGATCCCGTTCATTGGCCGCGATGTGCCGTTGCGCCCGACCGACGCGCCGGGCGTCGTTGGCGCCGGCACGATGGGCGGCGGCATCGCGATGAGCTTTGCCGACTATGGCTTTGACGTGAAAATCACCGATGCGACGCCGGAGGCGCTGGAGCGCGGCATGAGCCGCATCCGCAGCAATTACGAGACCAGCGTCAGGCGCGGCAGCCTCGCCCAGGACGAGATGGAACGCCGCTTCGCCCGCATCCACCCGGTACCGGGCATCGACGACCTCGTCGAATGCGACGTCATCATCGAGGCGGTGTTCGAGCAGATCGACGTCAAGCAAGAGGTGTGGAAAAAGCTCGATGCCGCCATCAAGCCCGGCGCGCTCCTCTACTCCAACACCTCGGGCATCGACATCGACATCATGGCCAACGCCACCAGCCGGCCGCAGGATGTCGCCGGCACGCATTTTTTCGCACCGGCCAATGTCATGAAATTGTTCGAGGTGGTGCACGGGACGAAGAGCGCGCCCGATGTCATCGCCACGGCGATGGCCTTGGGCCGCAAGATCGGCAAGGTCAGCGGGCTCGCCGGCAACGGCGACGGGTTCGTCGCCAACCGCAGTCGTGCGCCGTTCAGCACCGAGATGATCATCATGCTCGAAGAGGGCGCGCTGCCCGAGCAGGTCGACAAGGTGATGGTCGATTTCGGCTACCCGATCGGGCCGTTCGCCACCGCCGATTTGTCCGGCCTCGACATCGGCTACGACACAAGGAAGCGCCGCGCCGCGCAGTACCCGAATTACCGCAAGCAGCCGATCGCCGACCGTGTCGTCGAGGCCGGCCGGCTCGGGCAGAAGAACGGCAAGGGCTGGTTCCGCTACGAGCCGGGCGACCGCACCCCGCACCCCGACCCCGAGGTCACCAGGATCATCAAGGAGACCGCAGCCGAGTTGGGCGTGCCGCAGCACGCGTTTACGGATGACGAGATCCTGCGCCGGCTGCTGTTTGCCAGCGTCAACGAAGCCTGCCGGATCCTCGACGAGGGCAAGGCCTTGAGGGCCAGCGACATCGACGTGATGTGGCTCTACGGCTTCGGCTTCCCGCGCTATCGCGGCGGCCTGATGTATTGGGCCGACGGGATCGGCGTGCGCGAGGTCTACAACCAGATCGCCGCCTGGCATCAGCGCTACGGCGAACGCTGGGTCCCCTCGCCGCTGTTGCGCCGCCTCGCCGAAGCCGGCACCCCGCTCCGCGAGGCGACCGGGAAT
>DASYUS010000536.1:0-7981 GCA_036000945.1 Allostellaceae bacterium | reverse complement strand
GCAGAAAGAAACTGACGATCGGCGTCACCACGACGAGCGACACGATATTGAGGATCGCCAGGCTGCTGGTGATCATCCCTTGCACCAGGCTGGCAAGCCAGGTCACCGCCTCGGCCAGCTTGGCGCCGAGCAGGTCGCGCACCTTGGTGACGTCCTCGGCCGGCAGATGCTCCTGGAGCAGCAGGATCAGCCTGCCGAGCTGGTCCTGCAGCTCGCGGACGAGACTCGGAACGCTGCCGATCAGCTGAACGATCTGGCCCTGAACCAGCGGCACCAGGATGAACACGAGGAGGGCGAGGCCCAACAGGAAGGCGAACAGAATGACGAGGCTCGCCAGGTTGCGGTGGACGCCCCAGCGCTGGAGGCGGGCAACCCCCGGAGCCAGGACAAAGGCCAGTGCAAACCCGGTCGCGAACGGCATCAGAATGCTCTGGACGTGACCGAGCGCAAAGGCGACGAGGATGAGAAGGCCGAACCAGAACAGCGATCGGTACGCCCGCGCGCTCACAATGCCCGTTCCGGACCGGTCAGCAAGCGCGCCCACCGCGCCAGGTAGAACAGCCCAGACAGCACCGTCGTCGTTGCGGCGGCCGCGATCAACAGCCACTTCACCGGCTCGGACGCGATGCCGAGGCCCTGCGCCAGGACGAACCCGACCAGGGTAAGCTGCACCAGGGTGTTGAGCTTGCTGATGTAGAGCGGGTCGAATTGCCGCGCCCCGGTCGATGCCCGAACCAGGAAAAATCCGAGGACGATCAAGACGTCGCGCGACAACACGAGAATCACCAGCCAACCGGGCAGCACCCCGGCAAGGCCGAGGCTCACATAGACGCCGGCAAGCAGCGCCTTGTCGGCGGCAGGGTCGAGCATCGCGCCGAAGTGGGTGCGGCGGTCGAACCGCTTGGCGATATAGCCGTCGAGCGCGTCCGACAGCCCGGCCCCGACAAAGACCCAGAACGCGACATCATACCGTTCCGCGAAAATCAACCAGACCGTCAGCGGCACGCATAACAGGCGCGCCAAGGTGATCAGGTTGGGCAGGTTCAACTCCGGCCGGCCGAGTCCTGCCCGCCGGGCGACCGCGCGCCGCGCGGGCAGTTCGGGGGCGGGAGTGATTTCGGGGACCATCGCACGAGGCTTTCGATCGAGTGGCGTTACCGCGCGGCGCCCGGCCGGGTGCGGGCCAGCCGCCACGATGGGTCGCCGCGAACCAGGTCGAGGTTTATTCCGGCGAGGCTGTCCTTCAGTTGATCGATGCTGCCGGCGTATCCGATCTCGATCGTCGCCTCCTGACGCGACAAAGCCACGAGCGCGATCTTGCGGATTGTCGGCACGGCCGCAAGCCGCTCGCGCGCCTGCACCCAATCGTCGAGGCCGGCGATCGGCAAGATTGCAGTTAAGCTTCCGGCCTGATCGTAACCCGGAACGGGCGCGGTTTTCCAGCCGCTCTCGATCTGCGCGGCGACTGCCGCCGCCGCCCGCCGCAGGAGATCGCGGGCGCTCTCGCCGGGATTGGCGTCGAACGGCGCATTGCGGCTGTCGACGAGCCGGCCGGCGCGATAGCGCCGGACGGTCACGTCGACGCCGGAGGGTTTGTCGCCCGGACCGCGGGTCGCGGCGAGCGCGACGATCGTCTCGTCGGCGCCGTTGCGGCGGGCGATCTCGGCAAGGGCATTGGCATCCTCGGCACGCGCCCTGTCGCCATCGATCGCCGCGATGTCCCCGGCGTCGCCCAGCGGCACCACCAGGCGGCCGGCCCCCGGGGGGCGTTGTTCCCAGGCGTCGCGCCACGGGTTGGGATCGTCCCACAACCGGGGCTGTCCACCGGACTGATAGACCGGAATGACGATCCCGGGCTTGCCGGGTTCGCCGCCCAGCGCGATCCCGGCATTGCCGAGGACGCGGCGAACTTCGGCGGCCCGAAAATGGAAGGTGTAGTCGGCGACATAGCGCACCGCCGACATGCGCTCGTTCGCCACCTCGAAGCTGGCAACAAGGTCGGTGATCGCCTTGTCGTCGAGTTTCGGCGCCTTGGCCGGGGGGCCGCCGCCCGACAGCTGCTCGACGACCGCGGCGAGCGCCCGGCGCTGGCCGTCGATCCGCGCCGCTTCGCGCGCCTTGATGACGGTATCCGCCGTGGCATCGACGGTGACGGTTGCGGTGAACGGATCGGCGTCCTGCGCACCGACCGGCAGGCTGATGATGCCGACCGCCAGGGCAACGAGCAGGACCGCACCGGAAAACCGGCGGCAGCGCTTTCCCCGCGCCTTTAAGGGCATCATCGGCAAGCTCATTGCAAGATGGCCCCGATCCCGTATCTTCGCGACTACCCGACCGCAACGATGCCGTGATAGCGCAGTTTTCGCGGGGACGCCATCGACAGCCGGCCGGATTTTGGGCCGCTGGGGGCGCTCGGGGAATGCCTCGCGGCAGCCATGCGGAGGTGCCATGGCGCGGCTGAAGGTCGGCGTCTTGATTTCCGGCCGCGGATCGAACCTGCAGGCGCTGATCGACGCCGCCGCCGACGCCGCCTATCCGGCTGAAATCGTCCTCGTCATCAGCAACCGGCCCGAGGCGGCGGGGCTGGCGCGCGCCGCTCGCGCCGGGATCGCGCATTGCACGATCGCCGACCCGGACCGCCGGGCTTTCGCGGCCGAGGCGAACGCGGCGCTGCGGCAGGCCGGTGTGGAGCTGGTCGCCCTTGCCGGCTTTATGCGCATTCTCGACAGCGCCCTTGTCGAAGCATGGCGCGACCGGCTCGTCAACATCCACCCCTCGCTGCTGCCGGCCTTCCCGGGTCTCCGTCCGCAGCGGCAGGCGCTGGCCGCCGGGGTGCGGTTTTCCGGCTGTACCGTGCATTTCGTCCGGGTCGCGGTCGATGCCGGGCCGATCATCGCCCAGGCGGCGGTGCCGGTGCAGCCGGACGACGACGAGGTGCTGCTCGCCGATCGCATCCTCGCCGCCGAGCACCTTCTCTATCCGATGGCGGTGCGCCTATTCGCCGAGGGCCGCCTGCGCATCCTCGGCGACAGGGTGGCGATCACCGGGACGTTGGCGCCGGACATCGCGCTATTCAACCCGTCGGATTTTTGAGCGCTCTCGGAGGATTCGTTATGCGTCCAATCGGTTTTTTGGATTTGTTGTTCTTTCTTCCGGGCGTGCTGATCTATCTCGCAGTTCTCTACATCCTCTTGGGCATACCCGTCGCACGCATACTGCGCCGCACCGGACAAAGCGCCTGGTGGAGCCTGTTGGTCGTGATCCCGCTGGCAAACCTCGTAGCGCTCTGGGTGTTCGCATTTGCACGATGGCCTGCGGTTGATGCGGCGACGCGGAATTGAGCCACCTCCGCTGGAGGCGCTTGCCGCGGCGGACGGTTAGGCTATACCTCGGAGCGAGGTTCTCTAACCGGCGAGGCGGACATGGCCGTAACAGATCCAGAATTCGAGCGGCATCGGCGCACTTGGATCGGGTTCACTTGGTTCGTTAAGATTTCGATCCTGGTGATCGTCGTCACCCTCGCCGGGATGGCCTGGGGTTTGCTCTGACGTGGATGCGTAGGATTACGGGCAGATCTCGACCTCGCTGAAGAAAAACGCGATCTCCTGCGCCGCGTTCTCGGGCGAATCGGAGCCGTGCACCGAGTTGGCCTCGATCGATTCGGCAAAGTCCTTGCGGATCGTACCGGCGGCGGCCTGGGCGGGATTTGTCGCACCCATCACCTCGCGGTTCTTCGCCACCGCGTCCTCGCCTTCGAGCACCTGCACGATGACCGGCCCCGAACTCATAAAGTCGACGAGGCTCCGGTAGAACGGCCGCGCGGCGTGCACCGCATAGAACCGCTCGGCCATCTCGCGGCTGAGGTGCAGCCGCTTCTGCGCGACGATCCTGAGCCCATTGCGCTCGAACCGGTCGTTGATCCCGCCGGTCAGGTTGCGCCGGGTCGCGTCCGGCTTGATGATCGACAGGGTGCGCTCGATGGCCATGATCGGGTCTCGGTCGGCTACGGAAAGGGGCGGGTTATAGCGACGGTCTGCGCCGACGGCAATCCGCGCCTGCGCTCCTGAGGGAGTTGGTCAGGCGGGGCGCACCAGCGTGTGTCGCTTGCGCCCGGCGCTGAGCTTGATCTGCCCTTGTGCATCGAGATCGGCGAGCGAGATCGGCTGCATCTCGCCGGTGATGACGCGGTCGTTAAGGCGCGCGCCACCGCCCTTGATCAGCCGCCGCGCCTCGCCGTTTGAGGCGGCGAGCCCAGCCCGCACGAATAGCTCGAAAGCCGGCACCCCTTGCTGCAGCGAAGCGCGCGGTACGCCGAGTTGCGGCAGGGAATCGCCGGCCCCGCCCGCCTCGAAGACGCTGGCGGCGGTCTGTGCGGCGGCGTCGGCAGCGGGGCGGCCGTGAGCGAGCGCCGTCGCCTCGGTTGCCAGCACCTTCTTCGCCTCGTTGATCTCGGCGTCGGCGAGGCGCTCCAGCTTCTCGATCTCGGGCAACGGCAACTCGGTGAAGAGGCGCAGAAAGCGGCCGACATCTTCGTCTTCGGTGTTGCGCCAGAACTGCCAGTAATCGTAGGGCGAGAGGCGCTCTGCATTGAGCCACACGGCGCCCTGTGCGGTCTTGCCCATCTTGGCGCCCGAGGCGGTGGTGACGAGCGGCGTCGTGAGCCCGTAGAGGATGCGCTGGTCGCTGCGCCGACCGAGCTCGACCCCGGCGACGATGTTGCCCCACTGGTCGGAGCCGCCCATCTGCAATTCGCAGCCGTAGCGCCGGCCGAGTTCGACGAAATCGTAGGCCTGCAGCACGATGTAGTTGAATTCGAGGAACGACAGCGGCTGGTCGCGGTCGAGGCGCAATCGGACGCTGTCCTGGGTCAGCATGCGGTTGACCGAGAAGTGGCGGCCGACATCGCGCAGCAACGGGATGTAGCGCAATTCGTCGAGCCAGTCGGCGTTGTTGACCATGACGGCGTCGCCCGGCCCGTCGCCGAAGCTGAGAAAATTGGCGAAAACCTTGCGGATGCCGGCCATGTTGCGGGCGATCGTCGCATCGTCGAGCAGCTGGCGCGATTCGTCCTTGCCCGACGGGTCGCCGATCCGCGTCGTGCCGCCGCCCATCAGCACGATCGGCTTGTTGCCGGTCTGCTGAAAGAGGCGCAACAGCATGATCGACATAAGGTTGCCGATATGCAGGCTGTCGGCGGTGCAGTCGTAGCCGACATAGGCGGTGACCGGCCCCGTCGCGAGGCGGGCATCGAGCGCCGCTACATCGGTGCATTGATGGATAAAGCCGCGGTCGGCGGCGGCGGCGAGAAAGGCGGAGCGAGCGTTCGACATGGCGCGCTCATCTAACACAAAAATACCCCCTCACCATACCCTCTCCCCCGCTGGGGGAGAGGGTCGGGTGAGGGGGTGGCATGCACTGGGCCTGATGAGCGGCACCTCACTGGACGGCATCGATGTCGCGGCGCTGGCTACCGACGGGGATCGCAGCGTCGTCGCCGGGCCGGCGCTGACCGTGCCCTATCCGGACGCCTTCCGCGAGCGCCTGCGCGGCGTGCTCGGCGGTGGCGGCCCCGGCGCGGACATCGGCGAAGTCGAGGCCGAGCTGACCCGGCTGCACGCCGCGGCGATCTCGCGGTTTCGCGAGCGCCATCCCGATGTCGCGATCGACCTCGTCGGCTTCCACGGCCATACGATCCTGCACCGGCCAGCCGAGCGGCGGACCTGGCAGATCGGGGACGGCGCGCTGCTGGCGCGGCTGGTCGGGGTCGATGTCGTCGCCGATTTCCGCAGCGCCGACGTCGCTGCCGGCGGTCAGGGCGCCCCGCTCGCGCCGCTCTACCACGCGGCCCGCGCCGCCGACCGGCCGAAGCCGCTCGCGATCCTCAACCTCGGCGGGGTTGGCAACGTCACCTGGATCGGCGAGAAAGACGGCGACATCCTGGCGTTCGACACCGGACCGGGCAATGCGCCGATCGACGATTGGGTGCGCCGCCACACCGGGCGGGCCGCCGATTTCGACGGCGCGCTGGCGCGGGCGGGGCAGGCATCGGCGGTGCATGTCGCCCGCTTCCTCGACCACCCCTATTTCGCCCGGACCCCGCCCAAATCGCTTGATCGCGACGATTTTCGCGGCGCCATTCCGGAGGGCCTGACACTTGCCGACGGCGCTGCGACGCTGACCGAGATGAGCGCGGCCGCGGTCGCCGCCACATCCCGGCACTTTCCGGCGGCGCCACGCGAATGGCTGGTGTGCGGCGGCGGCCGGCGCAACCCAGCGCTAATGGCAGCGCTCGCCCGCCGCCTGGCCGCACCGGTGCGCCCGGTCGAGGCGGCCGGCTGGGACGGTGACGCGCTCGAAGCCGAGGCCTTCGCCTATCTCGCGGTGCGCTCAGTCGTGGAGCTGCCGCTGAGCCTCCCGACGACCACCGGCGCGCCCCACCCGATGCGCGGCGGCCGGCTGTTCCCGGCCCCTCGCCCCAGTTCCCCCCAGAGACGGGGAGCGGGAGGGTGAGGGACAAGAGCATTGCCGAGTTGGGTAGAAACAACTCCGACCCTCCTCGTTTGTACCCGGCCTTGGGCCACGGCTGTCCGGTTTAGGTCGCGAGGACCTCGATATATGCCTGAGACGCCCGAGAAATCCCCTTGCCCAGGCTTGTCCCGAGCATCCACGTCTTGGAATCCCATGCTTTCGCCGACAAAACAGACGTGGATGGCCGGGACACGCCCGGCCAAAGCGAACGGCGCGCCGCAACCGGGGAGCTGGGACCCGTCGCGGTGTTGGCATTGCCAGAGCCGCGCCTTCCTCTACAATGGCGGCTCCCGATCGCGGGCGAGGAGGGCAGCGCATGGCCGAGCCGGTCACCCTGGAGATCTTCACCGACTACGTCTGACCCTGGTGTTACCTCAGCACCGTGCGAACTAAGACAAGCCATATATGCCAACAAGTTAGAGGGCTAAAAACACGCAAGGAACACTATCGGAAGGTGGGTTGCGGGGAGGCAGCTTGAACCACCGCGG
Organism: Allostellaceae bacterium; assembly: GCA_036000945.1. Classification (GTDB taxonomy): domain Bacteria; phylum Pseudomonadota; class Alphaproteobacteria; order ATCC43930; family CGMCC-115725; genus DATARH01. The sequence continues at coordinate 965 of DASYUS010000536.1, read as the reverse complement.
GCCACACACGGGGCAATTTCACCGCGCGAATTCGACCTCCACCCTCCACCGAAGCCTTGGTAGTGCATAGTCTATCCGCCTCCGAGTCCAACAGGGCGATGGTTGCCGTTGGCCACGACGGCTGGTCGGCGCCCCTGAAGAGACCTTCGCAGCAACACGGTCGAACCACCGAATTGGGTGGTGAGCTGTGCTTTGCGAATGGCCCTCGCAACGGCGAGGTCGCGCCGTTCGCTGACGCTTTCGTTCTGAACCGAGCCCCCCAGACGAAAGCGCGTCGTCTCGCCGCCAATGCCGGGTTCGAAATCTTGGAGGCCAGCAGTAATGCCGCCGGGGTCGCGTCGATCATGATTTGTCGCCGCCAGCGAGGTCCACGCAGTCCTACGACTCCTCGTCCCGAATGCTGCGGGGCACAATTCGGCATGGGGATCGCGGGGCCACACATTCCGTCAGGCGCCAACGGGTTGCCGTGAAACGGCTCCCCAGCCAGCAACATAGCGTGCTTTCTGCGTCCACTCGTCCACCAGACATTCGCTCAGCCGCAGCGGATTCCGTTGTCGCTTGGTCATAACTCGCCAGCTCAGCCGGTCGCAGTAAGGCAGCCGCCAAAGCGCCGCTCGTGACGTCGATCGCCTCGCTTTTGCCGAACCAGAACTCGTCGCACTGCAATGCGAGTACGCCCAAGGCTTCGACTCGTTGCCGGAAAATCTTCAAGACACCGCCACCGGTGAGACTTTGCAGGCTATCATCGATCTCGACCTCGACGAACTCCGCGCCATCGTGTCACCGCGCGGCTTTGGTCTCGATTGAGGCGGCGGCGCCGCTCCTTGACCGAATGCCCCAGCTCATGCAGAGATCACATCCGTCCAGCGGGCGCCCTGCCACCGGCCGACTTCGATTGGAACAGGTGGTCGATATCAATCGGAATGCCCGGCCAACATTATCGGAATACGCAGGATGCTGATGCT
>DASYUS010000535.1:0-9023 GCA_036000945.1 Allostellaceae bacterium | reverse complement strand
CTGTCATTGCGAGCGACGCGAAGCAATCTCGATCCATGATTCACCGCAGAGACACGGAGCGCCCGGTGGATTGGCAATAAAGGACCGCATTCCTGGCGAAAGCCGGGACCTACCGGGCGAGCGCACGAGCGGTGGATCGATGGATCCCGGCTTTCGCCGGGAAGGCGGATAATTTTTCTCTCCGTGTCCTCCGTGTCTCCGTGGTGAGCTATGATCCACCATCGCCCGCCAGGAGAACGCCATGCCCGACCTCATCGAAAGCACCGAAAACGGCATCACCACGCTGACCCTCAACCGTCCGGAGCGATTGAACGCGCTGTCGCCGGCGATGACAGCGGGGTTGAAGGAGGCGCTGGAGCGCCTCGCGGGCGACCACAAGGTCGGCGCGATCGTCATCACCGGGGCTGGGCGCGGCTGGTGCGCCGGCGGCGACGTCAAGACGATGGAGACCCGTGGCGCCGCCCAGACCTTCGAGGACCGGGCCGAAGGCTTGCGCCAGTCGCATCAGCTTCCGCTGCTGCTGCGCCGGATGCCCAAGGTGGTGATCGCGATGATCAATGGCCCGGTCGCCGGCGCCGGGCTCGGCCTCGCGCTCGCCTGCGATTTGCGCATCGCCGGCAAATCGGCGCGCTTCGGCACCGCCTTTGCCCGCATCGGCTATTCCGGAGATTACGGCGGCTCATGGAGCCTGACGCGCCTCATTGGCACGGCGAAGGCGCGCGAACTCTATTTCCTCGCCGACGTTATCGACGCCGACACGGCCGGCCAGCTCGGCATCGTCAACCGGGTCGTCGGCGACGACGAGCTGCATGCTGAAACGATGGCGCTGGCGCAGCGCATCGCCGACGGGCCGCGCGTCGCGCTCGGCTACATGAAGCGCAACCTCTTTGCCGCCGAGACCGAGAGCTTCCAGACCGTCCTCGACCTGGAGGCCTTCCACCAGGCGCGCTGCGCCTTCACCGAGGACCACAAGGAAGCAGTCGCCGCGTTCAACGAAAAGCGCCGCCCGGTGTTCAAGGGCCGCTAGGGGAGACGGGCGATGGCCGGGCTCTATTTTGAGGAATTTGCCGAAGGCCAGGTGTTCGAGCACGCGTTGACCCGGACCGTCACCGAGATGGACAACGTCTTGTTCACGACGCTGACGATGAACCCGCAGCCCTTGCATCTCGACGCCGAGTTCGCCAAGACGACCGAGTTCGGCCGGCCGCTCGTCAATTCGATCTTCACCCTCGGCCTCGTCATCGGCATCAGCGTCGGCGACACGACGCTCGGCACCACGGTCGCCAATCTCGGGATGACCGATGTTCGCTTCCCGGCGCCGGTGTTTCACGGCGACACGATCCGCGCGACGACGACGGTGATCTCGAAGCGCGCCAGCCGCTCGCGCCCCGACGCCGGCATCGTCGAATTCGAGCACATCGGCCTCAACCAGGCCGGCGAGACCGTCGCCATCTGCCGCCGCGCCGCGCTGATGAAGACAAAGCCGGGGTAGACCTCATTGTCGTTCCGGGGCGACCCGCAGGGTCGAACCCGGAACCCATGAACACCGGCCTCTGGAATATGGGTTCCGGGTTCCGCCCTGCACGCGGCCCCGGAATGACAAGTTATTTCATTTGATGATCGCTTCCCAAAGGTCGAGCCAGTCAGGGTTATTTGCTTCGATCAGCGCAATCTTCCAATCTCGGCGCCACTTCTTGAGCTTCTTCTCCCGGAGGATAGCGGCTTCGATGTCGTCGTGAACTTCGAACCATACCAAGCGATCGACACCGTATCGCGCGGTAAAGCCGGCGGCCAAACCCGACTTATGTTCGTGGACACGACGCACGAGATCGTTGGTCACGCCGAGATAGAGCGTACCGTGCTTGCGGCTGGCGAGGAGATAGACGTAGTAGGGCACCCATAGAATTATAGCAGAATGAGGGAAGCATGCGTTCCCTGCTCTTCGTCCCGGCCGACAGCGAGCGCAAGCTGGCGCGCGGCCTCGAATCCGGCGCCGACGCGCTGATCCTCGACCTCGAGGACTCGGTCGCGGCGGCGAACCGGCCGACGGCGCGCCGTCTCGCCCGCGAATTCCTTGATGCGCATGGCCCGGAGCGGGTGTTGCGGTATGTACGAATCAATCCGCTGCAAAGCGGCCTCGCGCTCGACGATCTGGCGGCCACGGTTGCCGGCCGGCCCGACGGCATCCTCTTGCCGAAATGCGTGCCCGAGGATGTCCGCACCGCCGATCATTACCTCGCGGCCTTCGAGGCGGCGGCCGGGGCGCCGATCGGTGCCATCCGCGTTATCGCGATCGCCACCGAGACGCCGCAGGCGGTGTTCGCGCTCGGCGGCTACGCCGGTTCCTCGCCGCGGCTGGAGGCGATCACCTGGGGCGCCGAGGATCTGTCGGCCTGTCTCGGCGGCAACAACCGCACGATCGAGGGCGACTACGACGGCCCCTACAAGCTGGCGCGCTCGCTGTGCCTGCTGGCAGCGTCGGCGGCCGGGGTCGTCGCGATCGACACGATCTACACCGATTTCAAGGACGAGGCGGGGCTGCGGGCCGAGAGCTTTGCGGCGCGGCGCTCGGGGTTTGCCGGCAAGATGGCGATCCATCCGGCCCAGCTGGCGACGATCAACGAGGCGTTCTCGGTCAGCGCCGCCGAACGCGAGTGGGCCGAGAAGGTGGTCGCCGCCTTCGCCGCCAACCCTGAGGCGGGGACCCTCGCCCTCGACGGCAAGATGATCGACAAGCCGCACCTCGTGCTCGCCCGCCGCCTCTTGGGTCAACCGCCGGCGTGATCAGCGGATCACCTCGATCTCGACGCCGACCGCGTCGGCAATCCGCGACCAGGCGCGGTCGGCTGTGAGCGCCTTGGCGCCGGTTCGGAGTGCGACCGCGAGACATGCGCGATCGCCGAATGACAGCCCAGCGCCCCGTGTCTTGGGCAGGATCAGGCCTGCGATGTAAGCCAGTTCGTCGTCGAACGGGACGCGCTCGATCCGCAATACGTCCAATATCGCGTGGATCTGGTCCTCGGAAGCGCCATTGCGAGCGTAATAACCGACCACCTCGCTGAGCGTCACCGTGGACATCGCAGAGCCGACCAGCACATCGGCAACCTTGTCTGCTCCTTGTTCGCTGCGCGTGAGCGCCAGCACCGCTGAGGCATCGAGGATGACGCGGCTCACTCGCGCTCGGCCTCGCGGTGACGCTCGGCGATGAAATCGTCGACGGTCATGTCGGGTTTGCCTCGCAAGAGGCGTCTGCTCATTTCCTGCGCCTGCGCGATCGCGTCGCGAACCGTCATGATGCGGAGCTCGCGGTTGTCGAGTTCGACGACGACGTCACCGCCCTTTTCAAGTCCGATCGCCTTGCGGAACTCCGCAGGTACGCTCATTCGACCAGATTTGGATACGTGGCAGAAAACCGACTTCATGGTGTTAAGTCCAAGTTTTGGCGTGTTTTGACGATATGGTACGGCCGGCCAGCTTGCAAGCTTGCCGAAACCGCCGCATCGTCGCATCAGCAAAGTTCGAAGGCTGCGGCATGGCGTTTCACGACATCCTTTACGAGAAGCGTGACGGGGTCGCGACGATCACGATCAACCGGCCGAAGGTGCTGAACGCCTTTCGCGCCGAGACCGTCGAGGAGATGCTCCGGGCGATGCGCGACGCCGAGGACGACCGCTCGATCGGCGTCATCGTGCTCGCCGGGGCAGGGGACCGTGCCTTCTGCGCCGGCGGCGACAACTCTGCGCGCAACGAGGGCGGCACGGGCGCCGACTCTTCAGAAAAACGCGGCTATGGCGGGCGCGGTCTCGTCGGCCTGCCGATCGAAGAGCTGCATGGCGCGATCCGCGACAGCCGGAAGCCGGTCATCGCCAAGGTGCAGGGTTATGCGATCGGCGGCGGCAACGTGCTGGCGACGGTGTGCGACCTGACGATCGCCTCGGAGAAGGCGGTATTCGGCCAGGTCGGCCCGCGCGTCGGCTCGGTCGACCCGGGCTGGGGCACCGCCTATCTCGCGCGCCTCGTCGGCGAGAAACGGGCGCGCGAGATCTGGTTCCTCTGCCGCCGCTACACCGCCGCCGAAGCCTACGAGATGGGCCTCGTCAACAAGGTCGTGCCGGCCGACCGGCTCGACGCCGAGGTCGAGGCCTGGTGCCAAGAAATCCTGGCGCTGAGCCCGACCGCGATCGCCATCGCCAAGCGCTCGTTCAACGCCGACAGCGAAAACATCAAGGGCATCGGTGCCCTCGGCTTCGAGGCGCTGGCGCTCTACTACGACACCGGAGAGGCGAAGGAGGGGACGAGCGCCTTCCTCGAAAAGCGCCGGCCGAACTTTCGCCGCCGGCGATCCTGATCTTGGGTGCCATGAGCCAGAACCCGCTGTTAGCCCCATTGCTCGCGCTTCTAAGAGGAAAATCTCAATGTCCGGCATAACCCCGTGCCTCTGGTTCGATGGCAACGCCGAGGAAGCCGCCAAGTTTTATTCCTCTCTGCTCCCCGACAGCCATGTCGATGCGGTCCATCGCGCACCGAGCGACTATCCGTCGGGCAAGGCAGGCGACGTGCTGCTGGTCGAGTTCACACTGATGGGTCAATCGTTCACCGGCCTTAATGGCGGGCCGCAATTCCGCTTCAATGAAGCGATCTCGTTCCAGATTCCGGTGGAGACCCAGGCTGAGGTCGATCGCTTCACCAACGCCCTCTCGGCGGTTCCCGAGGCTGAACAATGCGGCTGGGTGAAGGACCGCTTCGGCTTGTCATGGCAGATCGTTCCCCGCCAGCTTATTAGGCTGCTCGGCGACGCCGATCGCGCCCGGGCGAGACGGGCTTTCGAGGCGATGATGGAGATGAAGCGCATCGACATCGCCGCGCTCGAGCGCGCCGCAAACGGCATCCCGCCATCCGCCTGAAGCGAAACCTATCCTGTCTTGGGTCACAATGAGACGGTGAGGCGATGAGATTGCCGAGCGGCTGGATCTCTGTGCCTCACTGTCTCATTGTGAGTTCCTGATGGCGAGCCATGACCGAAAACCCGTTGGAGCCATGACCGAGAACCCATTCTTCGAGACCTGGACGACGCCGTTCGGGCTGCCGCCGTTCGCGCGCATCCGGCCGGAGCATTTCCCGCCGGCCTTCGACCGCGGCATGGCAGAGCAGCGGGCCGAGATCGCGGCGATCGCCGGCGCCGCCGAGCCGCCGGACTTTGCCAACACGATCGAGGCCTTGGAGCGCAGCGGGCAGAGGCTGCGCCGGGTCGGCCGCGTCTTCCACAACCTCGATTCGAGCGCGACGAACGAGGCGCTGCAGGCGATCGACCGCGACTACGCGCCAAAGCTCGCCGCACACCAGATGAAGATCGCGCTCGATCCGGGCCTGTTTGCCCGGATCGACGCGCTCTACCGGGAGCGCGAGCAGCTGGCGCTTGCGCCCGAGCAGATGCGGCTGCTGGAGCGCCATCATCTACGGCTCGTGCGGAGCGGAGCTCGGCTTGATCCGGAGCAGAGGGCGCGGATGGCGGCGATCTCGGAGCGCCTGGCGAGTTTGCACACGCTGTTCGGGCAGAACGTGCTGCACGACGAGGACGAGTGGCATCTGGCGCTCGACGAGACGGATCTGGATGGGCTGCCCGATTTCGCTCGCGCCGCGGCGGCGGCCGCGGCGGCCGAGCGCGGCCTCGACGGGCAGTATGCGATCACCCTGGCGCGTTCCTCGGTCGAACCGTTCCTCGCGTTTTCGGCGCGCCGCGACCTGCGCCAAGCCGCCTACGAAGCCTGGGTATCGCGCGGCGCGCATGGGGGAGCGCACGATAATGCGGCATTGATCCGCGAGATCGTCGAATTGCGCGCCGAGCAGGCGCGGTTGCTCGGTTACGACAGCTATGCCGCCTACCGCCTCGACGACACGATGGCGAAGACCCCGGCGGCGGCCGAGGACCTGCTGCGCCAGGTGTGGCGGCCGGCCCGCCAGCGGGCGGAAGAGGAACGCGCCGAGCTTGCCGCGGCGGCGCTCTCCGACGGCCTCAACCAGCCGATCGCGCCGTGGGACTGGCGCTATTATTCGGAAAAGGTGCGGCAGCAGAAATACGCGCTCGATGAAGCCGCAGTGAAACCGTATTTTGTCCTCGACAGCATCGTCAAAGCCGGCTTCGACACGGCGGGGCGCCTCTTCGGCATCGCCTTTGTCGAGCGGGCGGACTGCGCGACCTACCACCCGGATGTGCGCGCCTATGAGGTCCGGGACAACGACTCGGGCCGGGCGATCGGTCTCTTCCTGCACGACAATTTTGCCCGGCCCGGCAAGCGCTCGGGCGCCTGGATGAGCAGCTACCAGGAGCAGCACGGCCTCGACGGCGAGGTGCTGCCGATCGTCGTCAACAACAATAATTTCTCGAAGGGCGACCCGACCTTGCTGTCGTTCGACGACGCGCGGACGCTGTTTCACGAGTTCGGCCACGGGCTGCACGGGCTGTTGTCACGCGTACGCTACCCCTCGCAATCCGGCACCGCAGTGCGCCGCGATTTCGTCGAGTTCCCCTCGCAGGTTTTCGAGCACTGGCTGGCAGTGCCCGAAACGCTGCGCGAATATGCCCGCCATTACCGGACCGGCGAGCCGCTGCCCGAGGCGCTGCTGCAGCGCCTCTTGGGCGCGCGCAATTTCAACCAGGGTTTTGCCACCGTCGAATACGCCGCCTGCGCGCTCTTCGACCTTGATCTCCACGCGCGCCCTGATCCGGCGGGTCTCGACATCGCGGCGTTTGAGCAGGACTTCCTCCAGCGCATCGACATGCCGGCAGAGATCGGGCTGCGCCACCGCCCGGCGCATTTCCAGCACCTCTTCGCCGGCAGCGGCTATGCCGCCGGCTATTACGCCTATTTGTGGGCCGAGGTGCTCGACGCCGACGGGTTTGCCGCCTTCACCGAGGCGGGCGACCCGTTCGATCCGGCGCTGGCGGCGCGCCTCAAGGCGATCTACCGCGCCGGCGACACCGAGGACCCGATGACGCTCTACCGCGCCTTCCGCGGCCGCGAGCCGGCGATCGCGCCGCTCCTCGCCCAGCGCGGCCTCGCCGCGTAATCAGTAATACGCCGCGCCGCCGTTGACGTGGATCGTCTGGCCGGTGATGAAGCCGCCGTCGTCGCTGACGAGGAAGAGGCAGGCGGCGGCGATCTCGTCGACGTGGCCCTGGCGGCCGAGCGGGATGCCCTCGGCGTTCGGCGGCCGGTTGCCGTACCACTCCGGGTTGTCGCGCCGCGTGTCGATGCTGCCCGGCGAGACGATGTTGACGCGGATGTTGTGCGGCGCGAATTCGGTGGCGAGGCCGCGCGCCAGCCCGATGAGCGCCATTTTCGCCGCCGACAGATGGGCGCGGCCGGTGCCGCGGGCGCTGATCGACCCGTCGCCGCAGAAAAACAGGATGCGGCCGTATTTGTTCTCGACCATCGGCTCGATCAGCGCCTGCGTCAGGTAGAGAGGGCCGTCGAGGACGACGCTGCGGACCCGCTCCCAATCCGTCTGGCTCCACTCGGTAAACGGCTTGTGCGGCCGGATCGCGGCGTTGTTGATCAGGATGTCGACATGGCCGAACGCCGAGAGCGCCTTCGCCGCCATCGCCTCGACCTCGTCCTTGTTGCCGACATCGGCGAGGATCGGTATCGCCTTGACGCCGAGCGCCTCGACCTCGCGCACGACGGCGTTGGCTTCCGCTTCGTTGGCGCGGGCGTTGACGACGATGTGGGCGCCTTCCGCGGCCAATTTCAGCACCGTCGCGCGGCCGATATTGCGCCCCGACCCCGTGACCAGCGCGACTTTCCCCTCGAGCTTACCCATCGGCATACCTCCATGAAGAGGTCCGAGAGGTAGAAGGAATCCGCATCGCATGGCAACGGCAAACCGGCCCGCCGTGCCGATTGCGGCGAGCGCCATTTTGTAAAAACAACCAAAGACTGGTGCTGCCGGAAAGGATTGAACTTTCGACCTCCCCCTTACCAAGGGGGTGCTCTACCACTGAGCTACGGCAGCCTGGGGCGCCGCGGGAGATACACGACGCCCCGGCGGTTGGCAAGGCGGGCGCCCCAGCCCGTCGCCGTCAATCCGGTTGAGATTGACAGCGCTGCGCCTTTCCGATTCTCTCGCGGCGATGACCGACGCCTCCCGCCTTCCCCCTTCCCGCCGCCATGACCCCTCCGCGCGCGATCGGCGCCTGGCGCGGGCGTTGCGCGAGAATCTGCGGCGCCGCAAGGAGCAGTCGCGCGCCCGGCAACCGCGCGCGCCGGCCCCCGGCGGCGAGCGGCCGGGCGATCCGACGGCTGCTGACGAGCCGGCGGCTTGAGCGGCGCCTGCGTCTCGCTTAAAAACAAGCGACGCGAGAGAGCTTAACCCCTTTAATCGCGCGATGCGGCCGGTTGTCGCCGCCGGAGCCGATAGGATGGACCGGATACTGATCCGCGGAGGCGTGCCGCTGTCGGGCACGATCAAGATCGGCGGCGCCAAAAACGCGGCGCTGCCGCTGATGGCGGCAAGCCTGCTGACCGCCGAGCCGCTGGTCCTCGCCAATCTGCCGGACCTCGCCGACATCGCGACGATGGCCAACCTCCTGGTGCAGCACGGGGTTGCGGTCGGCATCCCGGGCGATGCGGCGGCGGGGCCGGGCCGGGTGTTCGAATTGTCGGCGCGCCACATCACCTCGACGACCGCGCCCTACGACCTTGTGCGCAAGATGCGGGCGTCTGTCCTGGTGCTCGGGCCGCTCGTCGCGCGCTGCGGCCGCGGCCGGGTGTCGCTGCCCGGCGGCTGCGCGATCGGCACGCGGCCCGTCGATCTCCACATCGACGGGTTGCGCCGTCTCGGCGCCGAGGTCGAGCTGCGCGAGGGCTATATCGAGGCGCGCGCCCCGAAAGGGCTGCGCGGCGCCGAGATCGTCTTTCCCAGCGTGTCGGTCGGGGCAACCGAAAATCTGCTGATGGCGGCGACCCTCGCCGACGGCGAGACGGTATTGATCAACGCCGCTCGCGAGCCCGAGATTATTGATC
>DASYUS010000534.1:0-19007 GCA_036000945.1 Allostellaceae bacterium | reverse complement strand
GTTGAACGACAATGTCACTCCCGGAAACTGCCCCTGGTGATTGATCAGCAGCGGCTCGACCCGGGAGGTAAAGCGAGTGAAGCTGCTGAGCGGCACCTGGATGCCGTTGGGGCCGGCGACATAGATCTTGGACAGCGCGCTCGGGTCGTCCTGGAACTCCGGCTTGACCTCGAGAATGACCTTGTACTGGTTGGTCGAGGTGTACATCGTCGCGACTTGGCGCTGACCAAACGCGTCGTACAGCGTCTCGTCGATCAGCGCAGTCGAGATTCCCATCCGCGAGGCCGCGTCGCGGTCGATGTCGATCGCGATGTGCGGCGCCGCGATTTGCTGATCCGAAGCGACATCCTGCAATTGCGGCAGCTTCTTCATCGCCGCCTCGACGATCGGCGCCCAATGGTTGAGCTCGCTGCTGTCGGTATCGGTCAGGGTATACTGGTACTGCGTGCGGCTGAGGCGGCCGCCGATGCTGATGTCCTGCCCCGATTGCATGAAGAATTTGGCGCCTTGGACCGCGCCAACCTTGGGGCGCAGGCGCTGGATGACCTGACTGGAAGTCACGTTGCGCTCGGTGTGCGGCTTCAGCTGGATGAACATGCGGCCGGTATTTTCGGTGGGGTTGAACGGCGAGGCACCGGCGAAATAGAAAATCCCGGAAACCGCCGGATCCTGCCGCACGACGTCGGCAAGACGATGCACGATCCCCTGCATCTTGTTGAAAGAAGTGTCCTGCCGCGCCTCCGCCTGGCCGAAGATGAAGCCGGTATCCTGCTGCGGGAAAAACCCTTTTGGGATCGTCACATAGAGATATGCGGTGGCGAACATCAGCAGTACGGTCGACATCAACGTCGCGAACTGGTGGCGAAAGACAAACCTTAATCCTCGGTCGTACCCATTCAGCATTGCGACGAAGCCGCGCTCGGCCATTCGGTTGAATCGGCCCGGCGGGTGCTCGCTCTGCCCCTTCAGAAACAGTGAGCACATGACCGGGGTCAGGGTCAGCGAAATGAACGCGGAGGCCATCACGGCAACCGAGACGACGACCGCGAACTCGCGGAACAGCCTGCCGATGATGCCGCCCATAAACAGGAGCGGGATGAAAACGGCGATCAGCGAAAAGGTGATCGAGATGATCGTAAAGCCGATCTGCCCGGCGCCTTTGAGCGCCGCTTCGAATGGGCGATCGCCCTGTTCCAGATAGCGCACGATGTTCTCGATCATGACGATCGCGTCGTCGACGACAAAGCCGACCGAGATCGTCAGCGCCATCAGCGAGATGTTGTCGAGGCTGTAGCCGAGCCCGTACATGATCGCAAAGGTCGCGAGCAGCGACAGCGGCACCGCGAGACTGGGGATCACCGTCGCCCACAGCGTGCGCAGAAAGATGAAGATGACGAGGATCACGAGGCCGATCGTCAGCATCATCGTGAATTGCACGTCATGCACGGCGGCGCGGATCACCACCGAGCGGTCTGCGACGAGGTCGACATGCACCGAAGGCGGGATCGACTCCTGCAGTTTCGGCAATATCTGCTTGATCGTCTCGACGACCTGGATCGTGTTGGCGCCGGCCTCGCGCTGGATCGCCAGACCCTCGGCCGGTTTACCCTCAAACCAGGCGCCCGCGCGCTCGTTCTGCACGCCGTCGATGACGTCGGCGATGTCGCCGAGCCGCACCGGCGCGCCGTTGCGATAGGCGACGATGACCTTGCGAAACCCCGCCGCATCGAAAATCTGATCGTTGGTGTCGAGCGTCACCGTCTGGTGGGCACCTGTGAGGTTCCCCTTAGGCCGGTTGACGCTTGCCTGCGCGATTGCCGCGCGAATCTCTTCCAGGCCGATCCCGCGCGCCGCCAGCGCGCCCGGGTTGACCTGGACGTGCACCGCGTAGGGCTTCTGGCCGAAAATCCGGGACTCCGCGACGCCGTTCACGGTCGCCAGTTTCTGGGCGATGATCGTGTAGGCGTAATCGTCGATGCGGTAGATCGGCATCGCATCGGAATGGATGGCGTAGATCAAGACGGGACGGTCCGCAGGGTTGGTCTTGCGGTAGGTCGGCGGGTTCGGCAGGTCCCTGGGCAAGAGCCCGGTCGCCGCAGTGATCGCCTGTTGAACGTCCATAGATGCGGCATCGATGTTGCGCTCGAGATCGAATTGCAGCGTGATCGTCGTATTGCCGACGCCGCTCGTCGAGGTCATCTCGGCCAGGCTGGGAAGCGCGGCAAATTTCTGTTCGAGCGGCGTCGCGACCGAGGAAGCCATCGTTTCCGGGCTGGCGCCCGGATAGCTGGTCGTCACCACGACGGTCGGAAAATCGACCCTCGGCAACGCCGCGACCGGCAGCAAATTATAGGCGCCAACGCCGAATACGAGTACGCCCAGCATCAACAGCGAGGTCGCGATCGGCCGGTGGATAAAGGGTTCGGAGATATTCATCGGCGATTGCCCTCAAAGTGGCGCACGGCGCCAATGCGCGGAGCGGCAGCCGGGCTCATCCGGCCGCTCCCCGGCCGGGGGCGGCGATCCGCACCCGGGCGCCTTTGGTCAAACGGTGCTGACCTTCGACGACGACCTTCTCGCCGGGCGACAGCCCCTTCGTGACGACCGCGATGCCATCCTGCACGATGGATACCTCGACGTCCCGACGCTCGACCGTGTTGTCCTCCTTGATCACATAGGCGTACTGGCCGGTCGACCCGTCCTGGACCGTTTGCGCCGGCACCGTCGGCACGCCCCTGCGCGTATTCAGGATCAGCCGCACGTAGACGAACTCGCCCGGCCACAGCCGCTCGTCGTTGTTGTCAAAGGTCGCCTTGAGCCGGATCGTCCCACTGGCCTGGTCGATCGCGTTGTCGATCAGCGTGAGCTTGCCGGTGCCCAGCAGGGTCTTGTTATCGTGGCCATAGGCGAGGACGTCGAGCGGCGCCCGGGCCTGACGCTCGCGGATCTTGTGGGCGTTTTCCTGCGCGATGGTAAAGCTGGTGAAGATCGGCTTCAGCTGGGCGACCGTCAGCAGCCCGGCCGCGTCGGCCGACCGCACCATGTTGCCGACATCGACAAGCTTGGCGCCGATCCGGCCGCTGATCGGCGAACGGATCGCGGCGTAACCGAGATTGAGCCGCGCGTTGCTGATCGCCGCCTCATCGCCTTTGATCGAGGCCTGCAGCTGAGCCACCAGCGCCTTTTGCTGGTCGTAGGTTTGCCGCGACTTGAAACCCTGGCCGACCAGCTCAGCCCAACGGGCGAGATCGGCCTGGGCGCTAACCAGCTGTGCCTCGTCCTTTTCCTTGGCCGCCTGCGCCTGCTCGAGAGCGGCCTGAAACGGCCGCGGGTCGATCTGCAGCAGCGGGTCGCCGGCCTTGACATCCTGGCCCTCGGTGAACTGAGCGGCCACGATCTGGCCGTCGACCCGGCTCTTGATCGTGACCATGTTGAATGCCTGGACCGTGCCGATCGTGCTGAGAACCACCGGCACATCGGCAGCGCTGACGGTCCCCGCGGTGACCGGGACGCCGGGTCCGCCGGGAGGCGAAGAAGGCGGTGTCTGCGCCACGGCGGGCACCGAAGGCTGGAAAGCGCGCGGCAGCAGCCACGCCGCCCCGACGATGGCGAGCACGGCGAGCGCCGCGATCACACCCTTCCTCATACCGAGCGCCTCCCAGAAGCGAGCATATGGCCGAAGTCTATTATAGACGATGACTATCTGTGTCATCCCCAATGGCGCGACATCAAGCCTCGTTGCGTCCGTTTGCACGTCGGCTATCATAGCGCCGGGCGAGCGCACCCGCGTTGGCCCCGGCGATGGAGTTCGCCGCAACCGCCCTCGGGCTGATGACTCCTACCAGTGCCCCGGCTGCTGCTGCCGGTCGGGACAAGGTCGGCAGGCTCGCGAGGACGGTAGGGACCGATGCCCGATATCGCCGCTCTGATGATGCCGCGCGTCGCGCACCGCCGGGCGGCGTAGAGACATGCTCGAACGGATCCTCTACAACCTCTTGCAAGTGGCGGTGGTCGTCGCTTTCGCGCCGCTGGTCGAGGGGGTCGCCAACCGGCTGAAGGAGATCATTCAGTCGAAGCGCGGTCCAAGCATTTTCCAGCCCTACCGAGACATCTGGAAGCTCCTGCACAAGGACGAGATCGTCTCGGAGCACAGCTCCTGGATCTTTCGGGCGGCGCCTTATGTTGCGTTCGCCGCGCCGGTTTTTGTCGCGCTGCTGATCCCGGTGCTGACGCGCTATCCGCTGTTCTTCGCCTTCATGGGCGACATGCTGGGCGGCGGTTTCATCCTGGCTCTGGGCGGGTTCTTCGGCACGCTGGCGGCGGTCGATACCGCCAACCCCTACGGCCCGATGGGCGCCAGCCGCAGCCGGATGGTCGGGTTTCTTGCCGAGCCGGTGTTCATCGTTGTGTTCCTGACCGTCTCGTTCGTCGCCGGCTCGACGATCCCCTACATCGTCCAGACCCGTTGGGTTACGCCGATCGCCAGTTTCTTCGAGCCCTCGCACGTCCTCCTGATGATCGCCTTTCTGATGCTGATCCTCGCCGAGGACGGGCGGCTGCCGGTCGACAGCCCGTCGGGGCAATTCGAGCTGGCGATGATCGACCGCTCCAAATCCCTGGAATATTCCGGGCGCGGCGCGGCGCTCATGAAATGGGCCGGCGCGATGAAGCTGTTCGTCCTGATCTGCATTTTCCTCAACGTGCTGGTGACGCCTTGGGGATTGGCGCAGGGCATGGCGCCGGGCGAGGTGCTGCTGGCGATCCCCCTGGTTCTCCTCAAGGTGTTCGGGTTCATCCTCGTACTCGTCTACATCGAGTCGTCGCTGGCCAAGCTGCGGCTCTTCCGGATCACCGAATTCCTCGGCGCCGCATTCGTCATCTCGGTCGTCGCGATGATTACCCGGCTGGCCGAAATCTGACCGGCGAGCCGATGACGAACGTCTCGCCCTACCCGGTACTGGTTGCGCTCGACGCGCTGGCCGGCGCGCTTTTCCTGTTGACCGCGCTGGGCATCGTCGCGACCCGCCAGGTGCTGGCCTCGCTGCAGCTTTTCATCGTGCAGTCGCTGCTGCTGGCGATTGCGGCGGCCTTCCTCGGCGCGGCGACCGGCTCCTACCATCTCTTCGCCGTCGCGGCGATTACGATCGCCACCAAGATCCTGCTGATCCCCTGGTTGCTTCGCCGCATGCTCGGCGCCGAAATCTACAGCACCCGCGAGGTCGAGCGGGTGTTCAACATCCCGAGTTCGCTGCTCGTCGCCGCCGCGCTGATCGTCCTGGCCTACGCCATCGCCGATCCGATCCTCGACGCCGTCGAGGTCCCATTCGGGCGGATCAACCTGCCGCTCGGCCTCGCCGCTATTTTTCTCGGCGCCTTCACGATCGCGGTGCGGCGCGAGGCGGTGCCGCAGCTCCTCGGGCTCCTTGCGGTCGAGAACGGCGTGTTCTTCGCCGGTATCGCCATCGTCCCGACCCTGCCGATGATCGCTGAACTGGCCGCCGCCACCGACGTGCCGGCCATTGCGCTGGTCGTCGGGTTGTTGACGCGCCGCATTCATGCCCGGCTCGGCACGACTTCGGTCGGCACGCTTGCCGCGCTGCGCGAGCACTAGCGATGGAGCTCGCCGCCATCTTTCTGCTGCCGGCGCTAGCCGCGGCAATTTCGCTGTCTCCGGCCGGGCGGCGCCTTGCCGCTCCGGCGACGCTCGCCGCGAATGCCGTCGTCCTGGTGCTCGCCGTCCGCGTCGCCGTTGCCGCCACCCGGACCGGGCGCGTCGACGCGCTCGATGGATGGCTCACCTGCGATGCGCTGGCGGCGCTGGTGCTTGTGCTTGTTGCGTTTGTCGCCGTTGCCGCGGCCCTGTTCTCCTGGGGCTATGTCGAACACCGCAATGGCAGCGCCGGAGACCACAAGTTTCGCCAGTATTACGGTCTCTACAATCTGTTCGTCCTGGCGATGCTGGCGGTGCCGATCCTCGCCAACATCGCCTTGATGTGGATCGCGGTCGAACTGACGACGCTGGTGTCGGCCTTTCTGGTCGGCTTCGAGAACACCGCCGAAGCGCTCGAGGCGGCGTGGAAATTTGTCGTCTTGACGACGCTCGGCGCGGTCGTCGCGCTGCTCGGCGTTCTCATCCTCTATTGGGAATCGCAGCTCGCCGGTCCGGCGCCTTTTACCTGGGCCGGTCTGGTCGCGGCGGCGCCGCAGATGCCGCCGGCGCTGCTGTGGCCGGCCTTCCTGCTGATCTTCGTCGGGTTCGGCACCAAGATCGGCATTGTCCCGCTGCACACCTGGATGCCCGACGCCTACAGCCAGGCCCCGGCGCCGATCTGCGCGCTGCTGTCCGGCGTCGAGACGACGGTCGCGCTCTACGTCATCCTGCGGTTGCTGCCGGTGATCGGGCTGGCGCCGGGCCTCGACGCCAGGCCGTGGCTGGTCGGGTTCGGCCTCTTGTCGGTCGGCGTTGCGACGCTGCTCTTGGTGTTTGTCCGCGACTTCAAGCGCCTCTTCGCCTTTTCGACCATCGAGCACATGGGGATCATCCTCGTCGCCGCCGGGCTCGGCGGCGCCGACGCGCATCTCGGCGCCACCTACCAGATGACCGCGCACGCCATCGCCAAGTCGTTCTGCTTTTTCGCCGCCGGCGCGACGGTGCTGGCGGTCGGCACCCAGGAGATCGCCGCGGTCCGCAATCTCGCCCGCTCGTCGCCGCTGGCCGCGCTCGCGCTGGTCGCGGGCGGCCTGGCGATCGCCGGGGCGCCGCCGTTCGCCTTGTTCGTCAGCGAGTTCCTGATCCTCAAGGGCGGGTTGGCGAGCGGTCAGTTTGTCACGGTCGCGCTCCTTGCGGTGCTCGTGTTCATCGCTTTCTGCGCCGTGATGGTGCATGTCAACTGCATGGCGTTCGGGGCCGGCGAACGGCGCACGGTCAGGCGCATCCCGCTGGCCTGCAAGGCGACGATCGCGCTTGCCGCCATCCCGCTGGTTGTGATCGGCGTCTACGTGCCGGACCCGTTGCGCGCGCTGCTGACGGCCGCGGCGGCTGCCATCGGGGGCTGAGGCGATGGCGATGCAGCACCGGGCACCCGTCACGCCGGCACCGGCAGCCACCCTAGCCGAAATTTGCGCCACCCGCTGGGCAGGGCGCGCCGAGGCCTCGCTGGACGGGCCCGGTCAGGTCTGCCGCATCGCCTGCCCGCCGGAGACGTTGCGCGAGGTGTGCGAGTGGCTGATGGGCGAGCTCGGCTTTGCCCTCGCCACCCTGGTCGTCGACGAATGGCCGAGTTGGTCGATTACCTATGCATTCTACCGGGACGACGCCCCGCTCTGGGTATACGTCGAGCTGCCGGTCGACGCGGGGACGCTTCTGGTGCCGTCGATCAGCGGGCTCGTTCACGGGCCGTCGGCCGACTGGCACGAACGCGAGGCTGAGGATCTGTTCGGGCTGACCTTCGAGGGTCATCCGCGGCTCGGCGACTTCGTATTGCACGAGGATTGGCCGGAAGGCGTCAACCCGATGCGCCGCGACTTCGACGCAAGCCGGCCGATCCCGGTTCGCGCGTTGGAGCCGCGATGGGAGCCGCCGACCGTCGTCGCGGCATCGGGCGCCTTCGCCATGCCGGTCGGCCCGGTCTTCGCCGATTTCGCCGAGTCGGCGCATTTCCTCTTGGAGACCGTCGGCGAGGACGTCATCCGCACGATCCCGCGGTTTTTCTTCAACTACCGCGGCGTCGAAAAGATCGCCGAGGGCCAGCCGGTCGAGCGGGCGCTGCTGCTCGCCGAGCGCTTTTCGGGGATCGCCGCCTTTGCCCACGGGCTCGCTTTCTGCCAGTCCGTCGAGGCGATCTGCGGGATCGAGGTTTCGCCACGGGCGCGGAGCTTGCGGACGGTGTTCGCCGAGCTCGAACGGCTGCGCCACCACGCGGCGGTGATTACCGGCATCTGCCATTCGACGGCGCTCGCGGTGGCGGCCAGCCAGGCGGCGCTGATCGAGGAGGATTTGTTGCGTCTATGTGTGCAGGCGGCGCGTCACCGCTACCTGTTCGGCCTCGTCACGCCGGGCGGCCTCGCCTTCGACCTCGCCGACGCGCAGGGCCGCGACCTCGCGGCGGCGATCCCGGCGATTGCTGCCCGGCTCGATGACCTCCACCGCATGCTGCGCTACTCGAGCAGCTTTCTCGACCGCCTGGAGGAAGTCGGCATCGTCACGCGCAAAAAGGCCGTCGCCTATGGGCTCGTCGGCCCGATTGCCCGGGCCTCGGGGCTGTCGCGCGACATCCGCAAGCTGTTCCCCTACGCCGCGTATGACGGGCTCGACTTCGCGGTCCCGGAAGAGCGCCAGGGCGACGGCTACGCCCGCCTGCGCGTTTTCTTCGGCGAGGTGGAGCAATCCGCCGCGATCATTGCCCGGGTGCTGGCTGCCCTGCCCGACGGCCCGATTTGCGCGGCCCGGCCCGGGTGGCGCGAAGGGCTCGCGCTGTCTGCCGTCGAGGCGCCGCACGGCGCGGCCTTCCACTGGCTGCGGCTCGCCCCGGACGGCACGGTGGCGCGCTATCGCGTGACGCCGCCGGCCTTCCCCAACTGGCACGGTTTCCACCTCGCCGCCGAGAATTTCGCGTTTCAGGACTTCCCGATCATCCTGGCGAGCTTCGGGTTGTCGAACGCCGAGTGCGACCGGTAGGCGCGCGATGGCGAATTGGGTACTGATGGGGCTGCGCGCCGGGGTTAAGACCACTCCCTACCCGGCGCAAGATGACCATTCGGCCGGGGTGTCTCCGGGCCGGCCGCGGGGCGCAGTGCTCGATGCGGACGCTGCCGAGCGGCTGGTTCAGCGCTGCCCGACCGGGGCGATCGCCGCGCAAGTCGGCGGCGTCGCGATCGAACACGGGCGCTGTGTCCATTGCCTGCGCTGCCATCCCGACGCCGAGGCGCCCGTCGCCGCCTGGGAGGCGGGGTACGAGTGGGGCGCCTACGCCGACGATGTCGCGCAGGCGCGGCAGAGGCTCGACACGGCGTTCGGCCGCTCGCTCAACATCCGCTTTGTCGATGCCGGCGCCTGCGGCGCCTGCATGAGCGAAGCCCGCCAGCTCAACAATCCCTATTACAACATGCACCGGCTGGGCTTTTTCACGACGCCGACGCCGCGCAACGCCGATGTGCTGGTGGTTGCCGGCCCGGTTTCCGACGCGATGCGCGGCCCGCTGCTGCGCACCTGGGAGGCGATGCCGGAGCCGAAACGGGTCGTGGCGATCGGCGCCTGCGCGATTTCCGGCGGCGTCTTCGGTCCGAGCTTTGCCGCTGCCGGCGGAGCGGCGGAGATCATCCCGGTCGACATCGTCGTCCCCGGCTGTCCGCCGCCGCCGCTGGCGATCCTGCACGGGCTGCTCCTCGTCGTCGAACGCAAGCCGCCAGCCTCGCTGGTTTCCGACAGCAGCGGACGATGATCGCCGCCGGGCCGCTGCTCGCGATTTTCGCCGCCCTCTGCGCCGCCGGGGTCGTCGCCGCGCTGATCGGTCCCGAACGCTGGAACCCGCGCCTCGTCGGGCTGGTCGGATCGCTGGCGGCGCTGCCGGTCCTCGCGGCCGGCGCATCGCTGCTTCTCGCCGACAACGCCTGGCGCGTCGAATTGTGGCCGCTCTTGTCGCTCGGCACATTGAGCCTGCGGGCCGACCGGCTCGCGGGGCTGTTTCTCGTCGTCGCCGGCCTCGTCTTTCTGCCGGTATCGATCTTCTCGGCGGCCTACCTGCCGAAATACTTCGGCCAGTACAGCTTGCGCTATTTCAGCGTGCTCTATTACGCGGTGTTCGGCTCGGTCGTGCTGGTGCTGATCGCCGGCGACACGATCTCGTTCCTCTCGGCCTGGGAGGCGATGACGATCGCCGCCTATCTCCTGGTCAATTACGAGCACGAACGCGACGAGAGCTCGCAGGCCGGCTTTGTCATGCTGGCGATGAGCGAAGGCGGGACGATCGCCGTCGCGATCGCCCTCATCCTCGTCGCGGGGGCTGCCGGAACTTTCGATTTCCCCGCCATCGCGGCTGCCCCGCCGGCGCTCACCGCGGCGGCCGGCTGGGCGGTTTTCCTGCTGTCGTTTTTCGGGTTTGCCGTCAAGGCCGGGCTGGTGCCGGTCGGCGCCTGGCTGCCGCTGGCCCACCCGGTCGCCCCGACCAACGTCTCGGCTCTCCTGTCGGCGGTGATCGTCAATCTCGGGATCTACGGGATCATTCGGGTCAACCTCGATCTCGCACCCATCACCGGCGCCGTCCCCGGGCTCATCGTGCTGGTCGTCGGCAGCCTCTCCGCCCTGATCGGCATCCTCTATGCGACGACGCAGGCGGAGATGAAGCGCCTCCTCGCCCACAGCACGATCGAGAACATGGGCATCGTCGCCGCCGGGATCGGCGCCGCGATGACCTTCATGGCGACCGGGCACCCGATCGTCGCGGCGATCGCGCTGATCGCGGCGCTCTATCACCTTGCCAACCACTCGGTCTACAAGGCGCTCTTGTTCGTCGGCACCGGCGCGGTCGAAGCGGCGACCGGCACCCGCGATCTCGACCGGCTCGGCGGCATCATTCGGCGGATGCCGTGGACGAGCGCGCTGTTTCTAGTCGGCGTGCTCGGGATCTCCGCGCTGCCGCCGCTCAACGGCTTCGTCAGCGAATGGCTGACCTTGCAGACGATCCTGCGCTCGGCGGTGATCGCCTCGACGCCGATCAAGATCGTCTTCGCCCTCGCCGGCGCCCTCCTGGCGCTGACCGCGGGGCTCGCCGTCACCTGTTTCGCCAAGGTCTTCGCGATGGGGTTTCTCGGCCTGGCGCGGTCGGAGGGAGCCGCCCGCGCCGGGGAGGCGCTGGCGGCGGCGCGCGTCTCGCTCGGCTTCCTCGCGGCCTCGTGCATCGCGCTCGGGCTATTGCCGACCTACGTCATTCCGCTCATCGACCGGGTGGCCGCACCGCTCGCCCACCAGAGCGCGGCCGCCGCACTGGTCCCGCCGTTCTTCGGCCCGCCAACCGAGCAGCAGAGCCTGCCGCCTGCCTTCCTCGGCGAGTTTCATGATCTCGGGGCGCAGGTCGGCGGCGAGGCGATGCCGGGCCGCGGGCTCGTCGTGCTGCATCGCGGCGGCGAGCGCAATCCCGTCGTCTTCGCGATGTCGACCGCCTACACTGTCGTTGTTCTCGCCGTGATGCTGGCGGTGATCTTTGTCGTATTCGGCGTCTTGACGCGCCGCCGCGTCGTGACGCGCAAGCCGGTTTGGGCGGGCGGTTTGCGCCGGCTGACGCCGGGCATCACCTATACCGCCACCGGCTTTTCCAACCCGGTCCGCGTCATCTTCCAGGCGATCGTCTGCCCGGTGGCCACCGAGGACAGCACCGAAGCCGTCGCTCGGCATTTCCGCACCGCCATCCGCCGCGAGCACGCGGAGGTGCATATCGTCGATCGGCTGGTGCTTGAGCCGCCGGTCCGCGCATTGGGCTGGCTCGCTGCGATCGTGCGCCGGATGCACGTCGGCCACGTCAACGCCTATGCGGCGTATGTCCTGCTCGCGATGGTGGCCGTCCTCGTCTTCGGCGTGGCGCTTCAATCGCCGATGCGGTAGGCCCGAACAGCGGTGTCGTGGAACAAGGCGGCGCGCTCGGCGGCCGTGTAGCCCTTGGAAAATCGCTTGAAGGCGTTGAACAGCACGTGGTGCGAGAACGACACCTTGTCGACCGGGAAGTTGCTCTCGAACATGCAGCGCCTCGGGCCGAACTGCTCGATGCAATAGGTCATCACGGGCGCCATTTCTCTCGCCAGCTCTTCCGAGCCGATCGGCTTTTCCCGCGCATGCCAGTCGAAGCCGAGCCGCGGCATCCCGATCCCGCCGAGCTTGAGGTGGACGTTGGGGCATTGGGCGACGGCGGCGAGGCCACTGCGCCAGGCTGGCAGCACCTCATCGTCGCGGTTGCCGTAAGGGCCGCTCCGGTTCAACCCGCCGATATGGTTGAGGATGATCGTGACCTCGGGCACGGCCCTGGCGAAATCCGCCAGCTCGGGCAGCTGCGGGAAGCAAACCCCGATGTCGAGTGACAGGCCCATGCCTGCCAGCACCCGGGCGCCGGCGCGGTATTCGGGGCTGGCCAGCACCCCCTCCTTCTCCCGATTGCCGATTTCGGGATGGCGGTCCCAGGTCACCGTATGGCGGATGCCGTGGAACCGGTTGGGGCTGGCGGCCTGCAGCGCCTCCAGCACCGGCCTGACCCGGTCACCGAGTTTCAGATCGGCATGGCCGATGATCGTCGAGGCCGCCCGGCACGGGCCGTAGAGCCCGGTCGCGCCAGCGGCAGCCAGCCCCTGGACGAACTCGACCTCGCCGACCGGGCGCAACTCGGCCGGCCCGTCCGGCCGGTACATCGAGCGCGCCTCGATGAACACGGTCGAGCGCACCGCATGGCCGCAATTGACATCGGCGGCCAGTTCGTCGAGCAGATAGCGCTGGTAGGGGATGCGTTCGAGCCGGAAATCCCAGAAGTGGTGATGCGGATCGCAGATCGCGATCTCCGGCTCCAGGGTCGGTTCCTGGGTCAGCGCCAGCCAGTCATTGCCACCGTATGGCATGATCACACCTCATTTGGCATTGCGGATCGCCCGCCACACGCGTTCCGGCGTCGCCGGCATGTCGATATGGCGAATGCCGAATTCCGCCAGCGCATCGACCAGCGCGTTGATCACCGACGGCAGCGCGCCGGCGCAGCCGGCCTCGCCGCAGCCCTTGGCGCCGAGCGGGTTGGTCGTCGCCGGCACAGAATGGAAATCGTGCAGGAAGAGCGGCGCGTCGTCGGCCCGCGGCATCGCGTAATCCATGTAGGAGCCGGTAAGGAGCTGGCCCTCGTCATCGTAGACGACACGCTCGCGCAAGGCTTGGCCGATCCCCTGGACGATCCCGCCATGCGCCTGGCCGTTGACCAGAGCCGGGTTGATGACGACGCCGAAATCGTTGACGAAGGTGTATTTGACGACCTCGACCATGCCGGTGTCGGGATCGACCTCAACCTCGGCGATATGGCAGCCGTTCGGAAAGGCCGACGGCGGCCCGTCATAGACGTCGGCGACATCGAGGCTCTGCGGCAGCTCTGGCGGCAGGTCGAGGCCGGCGTGGATCTGGGCCGCCAATTCCAGGAGGCCGACCGACCGGTCGGTGCCGGTGATGACAAACCGGCCGGCGCGGAACTCGATATCGGCCGCGGCCGCTTCGAGGACATGCGCGGCGATCTGCCGTCCGGCGGCGACGACCTTGTCGGCCGCCCCGACGATCGCGTTGCCACTGACGATCATCGATTTCGACCCGCCGGTCCCGCCGCCGGCGATGAGTTCGTCGCTGTCGCCCTGAAGGAGGCGGATGCGGCCGAACGGGATGCCGAGCCGCATCGCCAGCACCTGGGCGAACGGCGACCAGTGCCCCTGGCCGTAATCGAGCGTGCCGGTGATGATTGTCACCTCGCCATTCGGTTCGAAGCGGATGCCGCCCATCTCGCGGCCCGGCGGCCCGGTCAGTTCGAGATAGTCGCTGATGCCGCGGCCACGCAGCCGGCCGCGCGCCCGGCTATCGGCACGCCGCTGCGGGAATCCGTCCCAATCGGCGAGCGCGATCGCCTTGTCGAGCAGGCCGGTGAAATCGCCGCTGTCGTAGGTCGTGCCGTTCGGGCTCTTGTACGGCATCGCCTCGATAGGGATGTGGTTGCGGCGGCGCAATTCGAGCTGGTCGATCCCCATCTCGCGCGCGGCGGTATCGACAAGGCGCTCCATGTAGTAATTGGCTTCGGGGCGGCCGGCGCCGCGATAGGCGCCGACCGGCGTCGTCGTGGTGAAGACGCATTTGGTGTTCACGTCGATCAGCGGCGTCCGGTAGACGCCCAGCGTGTTGCGCTGCGCGTTGCGGGTCGACGGGCCCGGTGCGCCGTAGGTGGCGCCGAGATTGCCGTAGCCGGTGAGGCGCACCGCCAGGAAGTTGCCGTCGCGGTCGAGCGCCAGCTCGGCGGTCATCTCGGCGTCGCGGCCTTGCGAGTCGGAGATGAAGCTGCCGGAGCGCTCGTCGGTCCACTTGACTGGGCGGCCGAGTTCGCGCGCCGCGTGCATGATGCAGTAATGCTCGGGGTAGGTCGCCTGCTTCATGCCGAAGGAGCCGCCGACCCGGTCGGTCAACACCCGCACCTTGTCGCGCCCGACCCCGAGCACGCCGGCGATGTAGTTGCGGAAGCCGAAGACGCCCTGGCAGCCGATGTGCAGCGTCCAATGCCCCGCGCCGCGGTCGTACTGGGCGATCGCCGAGCGCGGCTCCATCGCGTTGACGACGATGCGGTTGTTGCGCAGTTGGAGGCGCGTGACATGCGCGGCCGCGGCAAAGGCGGCGGCCACCCTGTCGCTGTCGCCGAAATGAAAATCGAGCCCGACATTGCCCGGCACCTCGTCATAGAGCAGCGGGGCGCCGGGCGCCGCCGCGGCCGCCGGCTCGCTGACAGCGGGCAGCGGGTCGATGTCGACGATCACCGCCTCGGCCGCGTCCTTTGCCGCCGCGAGCGTCTTCGCGATCACCGCCGCCAGTGCCTCGCCGACATGCCGCACCCTGTCGCTGGCAAGCACATGCTTGACCGGGGTCAGCATCGGCGTGCCGTCGCGGTTGTTCATGACTTGCCGTGGCGGCAGCGGGCCGATCCCGCCTTCCGCCAGATCGGCGGTCGTGTAGACGGCCAGCACGCCGGGCATCGCCCGCGCCGCTGCGGTATCGATCCGGCGGATCACGCCGTGCGCATGCGCACTGCGCACCATCACGCACCAGGCCTGGCCGGGCAGGCTGACATCGTCGGCGTAATGCCCTTCGCCGCGCAACAGCACCGGATCTTCCGAGCGCGGCACCGGCTGCCCGACCGCGAACCGGTCGTCAAACCCGAGATCGGCTGTGTCGATATAGTCGTTCATGCGGGGTGCCTTTTCCGAAATTCGTCGGCGGTTCGGCTATGCATTACATTTGTCATTCCGGGGCGTCGCGCAGCGGCGAACCCGGAACCCATATTCCAGAAGCCCCATGTTCCTGGGTTCCGGGTCTTGCCCTTCGGGCAGCCCCGGAATGACACGGGTTGATATGCAATGCCCTCTCAGTGCTCGAAGCCGAACAGCTTCTGGGCGTTGTGGTGCAGGATCTTGTCGGTATCGGCCTTGGGCAGCCCCAGCCGCTCGATGTAGGCGAAGGTCTCCCGGTAGACCTCCCAGTCCTGCAGCACCGGGTAGTCGCTGCCGGTCACCAGATGGTCGGCGCCGAACGCTTCGAGCGCGCAGAGGAACGCCGGCTTCGAGCCGTAGCACACGGTATCGTAATAGAACCGCCTGGCGGTGACGCTCGGCGCCTCCGAGAGGTTGGGATGTCCGCGCGGGCCCTGGCCCTGCTTGTCGAGCCGGTTCATCAGCATCGGGATCGGCCCGCCGAGATGCGGCACGATGAACTTGATCCGTGGATAGCGGTAGGGGATCTGCTTGGCGATCATATGGAGCACAAAGGTCGCGTCCTCGAGCGAGGTGCCGACCGATCCGCCGTAATTGTAATCGATGATGAACGGCGAGCAGATGGCGCTACCGGCCGGGTGGACGAAGAGGACGGCGCCGCGCCGGTTCATCTCGGCGTAGAGCGGCTCGAACTCATCTTCGGCGATCGAGCGGCCGAGGCAGACGATGTTCATGTTGACGCCGACGCAGCCGAGCTCGTCAAAGCCGCGCTCCATCTCCCTCAAGGAGGCGTCGATATGCGGCAGCGGCAGCATGACGTAGGAGCTGATGCGGTCGGGGAAGCGATGGGCGAACTCGGCGTAAGCGTCGTTCAGCATCTTGACCGCCGTCACGCATTCCGCCTCGTCCGGGAGGTAGGGCGGGTGGTTCGGCGACAGCACTTGGCGGCCGACGCCGGCATCCTCCATCAGGCGGAAGCGGCCTTCGATGTCCTCCGCCGTATCCGAGAACGGGTGCCGCGCCAGCCCGCGCTTCACCGCGAGATGGGTGGGCGACGCAAACCGGTCGCCCATGAACTGGCTGAAATTCTTCGGCGTGTAATGCGCGTGGACATCGCAGATCATCGGGCGTTTCCCTTTCAGATCCCAAAATTTGTCATTCCGGGGCGCCGCATTCGCAGCGAACCCGGAACCCATTTTCCAGACGCCCATGTCCATGGGTTCCGGGTTCGCAGCCTGCGGCTGCGCCCCGAAATGACAAGAGCTTCTGTACGAAGCGGTAATGACACCTAAATGACGCCCTCCTCGGTGAGGCGCTCGACCTCGCTCGGGGTGCGGCCGAGCAGCTCGGTCAGCACGTACATGTTGTCTTCGCCGTAGCATGGCGCGCCGCGGTTGATCGGGCCGCCGATATAGGCCGGGGTTTTGCTGAGCTTCATCGGGATTTCGTAGACCGGCCAGGTGCCGATTTTGGTGCCGGTGACCTCGGTCAGCCAATTGAGGTGCTTCAGCTGAGGGTCGTAATCGACCCGGTCCTCGGCGTTCTGGCAGACCCCGGCGGGGACGCCGGCGCGCTGCAATTTCATCATCAGCTCGTAGCGGTCCTGGGTGCGCGTCCAAGCCTCGACGGCGGCGTCGAGCGCGTCCTGGTGCAGCAGGCGGTGCTCCAGCGTCGCGAAGCGCGGGTCATCGAGCCAGCTTTCGTGCTCGGCAACCTGAGCCAGCGCCTGCCATTCCAGCTCGGTGAAACAGGCAATCGCAATCCAGCGGTCCTTGCCTTTGCAGCGATAGGCGCCGTGCGGTGCCGCCGGCTTGTAGGGCGAGCGGTTGCCGTAGCGGCGGAAAATGCGGTCGTTGGCCGCCCAGTCGAGGATCGTCGCGCCGGTCAGAAAGATACCGCTCTCGCATTGCGAGGCGTCGATCCACTGGCCTTCGCCGGTGCGCTCGCGGTGGAAGATCGCGCCCAACAGCGCCAGCGCATAGCCGTAGGCGCCCATCCAGTCGAGATAGGAATAGCCCCAGCTCACCGGCATCGCCGGCTCGGGCAGCCCCGACATCTCGGCCTGACCGCCGAATGCAGCCGCCACCGGCCCGACCGTACGCATGCGGCCGTAAGCGCCGTGCGCGCCCATACCCGATTGCTGGATGTAGATGATGTCGGGGCGGATCGACTTCATCACATCATAACCGAGCCCCAATCGCCTCAGGACGCCGGGTGAAAAGCCCTCGGCCACGACATCGCAGATGCGGATCATGTCCTTAGCGATTTCAAGGCCCTTCGGGTGGCGGATGTTGAGTGAGATGCCGCGCTTGCCCGAATTCTTGTTGAGGAAATTGCCGCCCATGTCGGGATCGCGCACGCCCGGTAGCGGCCCGGTGGCGGCGTCGCGCGCGGCGCGGCCGCCAACCGGTGCCATCCCCGCAAGCCGCGTGTCGGGGTTGTCCTTCCATTCGACCTTGTAGCTCTCCGCTCCCATCGCGGCGAGAAAGCGCGTGCCACCCGCCGAGGCGAGAAACCAGGCGAAATCGAAGATCTTGATCCCCTGCAGCGGGAACGGCCTATTGTACAGGGCCGAGCGGCGTGGGTTTTCCACCCGTCGCGGCTGCGCTGGGACACTTGGGCGGCGCGCCGCTTCGCCGAGCACCGCCGCCGTGTCTTCGCCGAGCAGCGGCGCGCGCCGGCCGACCTGCCAGCTCGTCTTGGTGCTGAGCCATTTGCTCGTCGGGTAGAGGAACGAGCGGCCGAGTTCGGGGTGTTCGATCTCAGCAAAGGTCTTGCGCGCGAGCCAGTGCCCGTCGAGCGCGTTCTCGTGCGGCTTGCGCAGCGGCGCCCATAACAGGCCCGCCTCCTGCGCTTCCAGCCACGGCATGTCCTTGTAGGTCCAAGCGCGAACAAAGCGCTGCACCACGTCGAGCAAATGCGAGCGCGCCTCGTCCGCGCCGGCGGTGCCCGGCACCTGCCGCGCCCGCAGGTCGACCTCGGGGGCGGGCGGCTGCAGATCGGCCTGCGCGTTGTATTTGCTGAGCAGCGGCACGAGGTTTTTCAGATCGCGCGCGCCCATGCCGTGGGTGATGAACCAGCGCCCGTCCTTGGTGTGGCAGATGCTGGGACTGTGGTTCGGCCCCTCGGACGCATGGCGGCAGGTCAGGCGCCACAGCGGCACTCGCCGGCAGACCCAATACATCAGGTCCTGTTCGGGGTTCTTCGACACCGCTTCGTGGATCGCGAGCGATACGTCCTGCCCCTCGCCACTGCGCTCGCGGTGAATGAGGGCCGCGATGATGCCGGTCGCCATCTGCTCGCCGGCGATGTGGTAGGCGTGCCAGATCTGCGGGGCGATCGGCGGCGTGTCGTATGCGAAATTGGGGTCCGGGTCGTAGCCGCAATTCATCATCGGCCCGCCGAGCGCGAGATGAATGAGGTCCGAGCCCTTGAACTCGGCCCACGGGCCGTCGTCACCGAACGGCGTCATCCGCGCGGTGACGAGCTGCGGAAAGCGTGCGTTGAGCGCCGTATGGTCGAGCCCCAAGACTTCGTTGAGCGCCCCGCAGCTGGCGTCGAGCAGGATGTCCGCGCCGCCAAGCAGCCGCAGCATGTGCTCGTGGCCAGCCGGCTCGCGCAGATCGAGCACGACGGATTTCTTGTTGCGGTTGTAGTTCCAGAAGAAGAGGGAGCGCTCCGGGCCGGGCTCATCCTCCAGGAACGGCCCGATCCGCCGCGTCGCATTGCCTTCGGGCGGCTCGATCTTGATCACTTCGGCACCGAGCCCGGCAAGCAAGAGGCCGACATATTCGGCGCGCTCGTCGGCCACCTCGATGACCCGCAGCCCGGCCAGCATACCGGGCCCGGCATTGCCCATCATCTCGCCGGGCCCGTGTTCGATCACCCCCGCCTGCGCCATAGCGCCGTTTCCTCTCAGCCTTATGCCCGGGCTTCTCCGGGGCAGCATTGCGGGCGGCGGTGCCGCCGGAGCCGGCATCGCCGCCTATTCCCTCCAGCCGATTGTGGTGGACGGGGCGCGCTTGTCAACGCGA
>DASYUS010000533.1:0-9841 GCA_036000945.1 Allostellaceae bacterium | reverse complement strand
TTGCATTGCTCATCCTGGGCGGTCTCTGGCGCGCGCGCCGGTGGCTTAGCGGCCGGGCCGCGCCCGTCGACTGGCTAGGCCTCTTCAAGCTGCCGCGGCGCTATCTGGTCGATGTCCATCACGTCGTCGCACGCGACCGCTACGCCGCGAAGATGCATATGCTGGCAGCCGGCGGCTTCGTCGCCGCCGTGCTGCTGATCCTGCTCGTCCATGTCCTCGGCCTCGAGAGCGAATGGCTCGCCGGCCTGCTGCTGCTCGCTTGCGTCATCATGGCGCTCGGTGCCCTCATGGTGGCCATGCGGCGCTGGGAGACGCGGACGACGCACCTCTCCGGCGGCGCCTTCGAGCGCCTGCCCTACGCGCTCTTCGCCTTCGCCTTCTTCTTCGCCCTCGCCAGCGCGCCGCAGGCGGGCCTCGGGCACCCGATCGACTGGCAGGAGATCGGCGGCTTCGTGTTGCTGGTCATCGGCGCCTGGGGCTGCTGGGAACTGTTCGCGGGCATGAGCGTCGGACCCATGCGCCACGCCCTCGCCGGCGCCCTCCATCTCGCCTTCCACCCGCGCGCCGCCCGCTTCGCCGCGGGCGCGCGGGAAGCCGCGCTGCGGCCGCTGGCGCTCGACGCGCCCAAGCTCGGCAGCGAGACGCCCGGCGATTTCCGCTGGAACCAGCTGCTGTCGTTCGACGCCTGCGTGCAATGCGGCCGCTGCGAGGCCGCCTGCCCCGCATTCGCCGCCGAGCAGCCGCTCAATCCGAAGAAGCTGATCCAGGACCTCGCCAACGCGCTCGGGCCGGGAACCGATTCCCGCTACGCCGGCAACCCCCACCCCGGACGCGCGGTCGGGCAGGCGCGCGGCGGCCGCGCGCTGGCCCTCGTCGGCGTCGACGCCATGATCCATCCGGATACGCTGTGGTCCTGCACCACCTGCCGCGCCTGCGTCTACGAATGCCCGATGATGATCGAGCATGTCGACGCCGTGATCGATCTGCGCCGCTTCCAGACGCTGGAGCTGGGGGCGACGCCCGGCAAGGCCGCCGACGCGCTCGCCGAGCTGCGCGAAGCCGACAATCCCAGCGGCCGCGCGCTGGGCAGCCGCCTCGACTGGGCCGCCGATCTCGCGCTCCCCCTCCTGGCGCAGAAACGCGAAACCGACGTCCTGCTGTGGCTCGGCGACGGCGCCTTCGAGCTGCGCAACCAGCGCACCCTGCGCGCGCTCGTCAGGCTGCTGCGCCGGGCCGCCATCGACTTCGCCGTGCTCGGCGAGGAGGAGCGCGACTGCGGCGATCTCGCCCGGCGGCTCGGCGACGAGGCCACGTTCCAGGATCTTGCCAAGCGCAATATCGCGACGCTCGCCCAGTACCGCTTCGCCCGCATCGTCACCGCCGATCCGCATGCCTTCCATTCCCTGAAGAACGAGTATCCGGCGCTCGGCGGCCGCTATGAGGTCGTCCACCACACCACCTTCCTGGCGGGACTGATTGCCGAGCGACGGCTCACGGTCGCCGGCCCGCTCGGCGGCCGCGTCACCTATCACGACCCCTGCTATCTCGGCCGCTACAACGGCGAGATCGAGAGTCCGCGCGCCATTCTCGAAGCGCTCGGCGTCGAATATGTGGAGATGGAGCGCTACGGTTTTCGCTCGAGCTGTTGCGGCGGCGGCGGCGGCGCGCCTTTGACGGACGTGCCCGGCAAGCGCCGCATCCCCGACATCCGCATGGATCACGCCCGCGCCACCGGTGCTGCCACCGTCGCCGTCGCCTGCCCGAACTGCGCCGTCATGCTCGAAGGCGTCGTCGGCCAGCGTCCGGCCGTGGCCGACATCGCGGAACTCCTGCTCTCGGCCGTCGAGGGCCAGGCATGACCATCCGCCGCGATCCCCGCGCCGAGCTCGAGCGCCGCCGCAAGCGCGACGCGCCCCCGGAATCCGCGCCCGTCCCGGAAGCGACGACCGCGCGCCCTCGCCGCGACCCGCGCGCCGAGCGCGCCCAACGCCGCGCGGGTGCAGCACCGCCGCAGCCCGCGCCGACCGTTGTCGGGGCGACCGGCAGTTCGCCCATCCGCGAGCCCGCTGTCCGGGTCATCGACGCACCTGCCTGCCTCATCCTCGCCGTCCCCGATCTCGAAGACGGCCGCCTCACCGCGCACGATCGCGACTTGCTTGGCGCGGCGCGCGTGCTGGCGGATTCCCTCGACGGCGCCGTCGTCGCCCTTGCCTGCGTGGCGCCCGTGGCACCGGCGGAGGATTTCGCCGCCGCCGGCGTCGATCGCCTCCTGCGAGCAACCGATCCCGCCTTCGCCGGCTATGCGCCCGAGGTGAAAGCTGCGGCCGCTCTGGCGGCGGTCGAGCGGCTGAAGCCGCGTCACGTCCTGCTGCCGGATTCCCCGCTCGGCGGCGGCGACCTGGCGCGCCGGCTTGCCGTCCGACTGGGCGTGCGCCTGGCCGCCGGCGTGCGGCGCCTGACTGCCGAAGAGATCGCCTGCCGCGCCGACGCCGGCCGCAGCGACATTCTCCGCCAGCCGCCGCTCGTTGTCGCCCTCGCGCCCGAGGCCGCCGATCCCGTGACCGGCGCCCGCCACGAAGCGCGCGCGCTCGATCCCGTCGCCATCGAAGCGACGCCGCGGCTGGTCGATAACGGTCTCGCCGCGGTCGACCCCAACGCCGTGCCGCTGGAGGAGGCCGATTTCATCGTCAGCGGCGGCAACGGCGTCACCGACTGGGACGCCTTCCACGCCGTCGCCGGCGCGCTCGGCGCCGCCGAGGGCGGCAGCCGCGTCGTCTGCGATGCCGGCCTGCTGCCGCGCGGCCGCCAGGTCGGCGCCTCCGGCACCCTGGTCGAGCCGCGCTGCTATCTCGCCTTCGGCATCGCCGGCGCGCCCCAGCACCTGCAGGGCATCGCGCGCTGCGAGCGCGTCGTCGCCGTCAACACCGATCTGCATGCCGACATGGTGAAGCGCGCCGATCTCGCGATCATCGCCGATGCCCAGGCCGTGATGCCCGCCCTCGCCCGCCTGGCCCGGGAGAGGCGCGGATGACGCTCGCCATCGCCGTCCTCGTCTCCGTCGGCCGCCATCCCGCTTCCGGGCGCGCCCGCCGCGCCGATCGCGACGCCCGCGCTCTCGAGCTCGCGCTGCGCCTGTCGCCCTCCGCGAGACCGCTCGTCATCCATGCCGGCGACCCCCAAGAGCCGGCCTTGCGCGACTATCTCGGCATGGGAATCGGTTCCTTGACGGTGTTGGATCTCCCTGCCGACGCCGACCCGATCCCGGCGTTGATCGATCACCTGAAGAATCTGCGCCCGCAGCTCGTGCTGGCCGGCACCGCCGCCGAGGCCGGCGAATGCAGCGGCATGGTGCCCTACGCGCTCGCCGCGGCGCTCGATGCCGCCCTCGCCCCCGACGTCGCGGACGTTACGCTCGCCGGCGACCGCCTCGACCTGCTGCAGGCCCTGCCGCGTGGCCGCCGTCGCCGGCTGTCGGCGCCGCTGCCGGCCGTGGTCACCGTCGGTTCCGCGGCGCCGCCGGCCCGCCCGTTCGCTTTCGGTCCCGCCCGCCGTGGCCGCATCGAGGTCGTCGAGGCGGCGGCCGTGCCGGACGCCGAGCGCGCGGCGTGGCAGCTGCGCCCGGCCCGTGTGCGTCCGAAGCGGCTGAACGTCGCAAGCGGCGGCAGCGCCGCCGAGCGCCTGCGCGCCGCTACCGAGATCGCCGCCGGCCGCGGCCGCCTGCTCGTCGATCCGCCGCCCGCCGATGCCGCCCGTGCAATCTGGGATTATCTCCGGGACGAAGGCATCGTAAGATCACGACCGCCCGGCGCATGACCGCGCCCCGTTTCACGCCGACGACGAGACGCTCATGACGCGACGCCCGCCCGCCGACGCCGACGAGGACACGCTGATCATGGGACGCCCGCGCGTCGACCGGTCACCCGCCAAGCGCCCGGCCGGCGTGCGCACTGCCGACACCAAGCGGCCGGCCCTGCGCTCGCCGGCCGTCTGGCTCGGCGTTGTCATGCTCGTGGTATTGCTCGGCGGCCTGGGCGCCTGGGTGTTCCGCGGCCTGCAGCCGCCGGCGCAGGCGATCGTCGCCGTCGCGCCGCCGGCACAACAGCAGCCGCCTGCGCAACAGGCCGCACCCGCACAGCCGCCGGCCGCCGAACAGACGCCACCCGCGCCGCGCATCACCGACGCCCGCCTGGCCGAGATCGACGGCTTCCGCCACAGCGGCACCGCCGTCTATCGCTTGGTGGAGAACCCGCGCATCCTGCTGATCGATTTCCCGAGCCTGGCCGAGCAGGGCCGCGCCATGAACCGTCTGGCCGCGCTGATCGAGAAGAGCGACATGCCGCATGATCGCGTGCTGTCCGAGGCGGAGATGGCGACCGCCATTCCCAACCCCGATACCTACTACTTCGCCCACGACTATTCGGCGACCTCGCTGGCCCGCTTCTTTTCGCTCGCGGAGGCGGAGACCCAGCCGCTCAATCAGCAGGAGCGCGACCTGCTGGCCCTGCTGGTGGGCGCGCGCGTGATCGAGCGCACCGCGTCCGGCTATGTCGCCGCAAAGCCGGAGATGGCGGTCGTCACGCTGGTCCAGCCGGAGCCCGCCGGCGAGACCGTCGATGCCGCGCTGCGCGACACCATGCTGCACCACGAGGTCAGCCACGGCGAGTTCTTCACCAACCCCGCCTATCGCGCCCACTGCGAGCGCTTCTGGCGCGAGCGCCTGAGCGAGGCCGAGCGCGCCCTCTTCCGCAGCTTCCTGACAAGCTACGGCTACGATCCCGCCGACGAGACGCTGATGATCAACGAGATGCAGGCCTACCTGATGCACTCGCCCGATTCGCGCGCCTTCTCCGCCGCGCTCCTGCATGTGACGCCGGAGAAGCTGGCCGAGCTGCGCCGCCGCTTCATGGACCCGCAGCCGCCGACCCCGCTGCTCGGCGGCAAGGGGCCGGCGGGAGGGTGAGCTCAGCGCGTCGCGATGGTGACGGCGGCGCCGGCCATCAGCGCGCCGGTGCCGCGATTGACGATGCGAACCGCCCGCGGGCTGGTGATGAAGCGGCGCCCGAAGGCCGCCAGCAGGGCATAGCCGCCGAGCACTGCGCTCAGGATCACCGCCATCGCGACCGCGATCTCCAGGAACCCCGGCAGGCTGAGCGTCCCCAGGTCGACCACCATCGGCAGCAGGGCCATGAAGGAGAAGAGCACCTTCGGGTTGCCGAGCGTCAGCGACAGCCCGCCGAGGGACAAGCGCAGCGGCCGTTCGCTCGGCGACCCCGCCGCGACGCCTTCCGACACTGCCGGCGCCGTCCATAGCTTCCAGGCGAGATAGAGCAGATAGGCCGCCCCGGCATAGCGGATGGCAATGAACAGGACCGCGAAGGTCTGCGCCACCGCGTGCAGCGCCGTGGCCGCGAGGGCGAACCAGACGAGATCGCCGACCACGAAACCGCCGATGAAGGCCGGCGTGCCGCGCAGGCCGCGCGCCAGCACGCGCGCCAATACCGCGGCCACTCCCGGTCCCGGCGACGCCACCGCCGCCCCGTAGACCGCACCGAATGTCAGCAGACCGACCAATGTCATCTCGTCTCTCCGTCGCCAGCGGCGGCGAGACGTGCCATACGCCCACGGCGTTGTCCAGGCTGCGCTAGCCGGGGGCGACCGCGCCGAGGGCGCCGCATAACCGCCAGCCGAGCGCCGTGATGGCACCGTCGGCGATCAGCTTCGTCTCCTGCTCGGCCAGCGCACGCACAAGGGTGTCGCGCTCCGGTGCATTCGCCATCGCCGCGCCCAGATAGCGGAACATGTAGGGCGCCGTGCCGATGGTCACGTCCGTCAATACGCGCTGCAGTTCGGCTTCCATCGCCGCCACCCGGTGCAGGTCGTGATCATGGTACTTCTCCCATGCTGCCGGCGAGCCGTCGGTCTCCAGCAGATCATTCAGCAGTTCGTTGTGTCCGGGCAGCAGTCCGCTCTCCCGCAGCAGCCGGATGGCGCCGGTGAACCAGGCGAGGGTGCGCCGGTCGACCGCCTCGAAAGCGAAATCCTCGACCACCACACGGCCGCGCGGCGCCAGGCAGCCGGCGGCCGCCCCCACGCTCTCGGCCAGCGGATGGATGTGATGGAGCGAGCGCGTGAACAACACGACGTCGAATTGCTCGTCGAGCGACATCGGCCACCGCGCCACGCGGGCATCGACGCCGAGATCCTGCGCGATTGCAACCATACCGGGGTCGACGTCGAGCGCCACGACCTCGAGACCGTCGCCCATGAGCCGCGCGGCCAGTTCGCCGGCGCCGGCGCCGACCTCGAGGACGCGCCGGCAGCCGGCGGGCAGCGATCGCTGCACGAATTGATGGGTGAAGGTCGTCTCGAACGGCTCGTTGGTCATCGCGCTCCCACGATCGCAGGACCTAATATTGTAACGCATTGTAAGGGCCCGCCCTCGCTTTGTAAGGCCGCCATCCGCGCACGCCCGATTGCCTCTGAATTTTCCATGTCGCACAGGCCATTAGGTCAAGGCTCTGTCCGCTGCGTCCGAGCGATTGCACCGTATGGTTAACGGCGGGCCAACCAATTTTCTTAAAGGCGCGAGAAACTTTCGCATTTATCCTGGGATTACTCGATTACTGGGAACCAAAAAGGAGTTTTCCCATGCCGCGCGAAAATCGCGTGATCACGTTCGGGGCCGACGAAGCGTTGCGCGCCCTCCGTCAATATGCAGCGGTTGTCGAAAACAAGCCGCTGCCCACCGATCCGTTTGAAGGTTTGACCATCGACACCTTCTCGTCCGTTACCGCCGAGATCGTCGGCGCCAACGGTTACAGCGGATCGAGCCGATATCTCTTTTCCGGCGAACGCCTGGTGCAGGCGCTGACCTACTGGTGCAGTTCGATCGGCGTGCCGCTGCCGCGGCGCGGCCACAAGGCCGTGCAGGCCACCAACGGCGAGCTGCAGCTGTCGATCACCCTGGAAGGCGCGCAAGAAGACCGCTCGTTCGCCCAGCTCGCCGCCTGATCGATCGCGGCGCTGCGCGAGCAGTGCCGGGCTCGTCACGGGTCGGTCGGCGGACGCGAGTTCGCAGCAAGCTGTAGGGTGATGACAATGGGCACGCGCGTCCTCATCGTCGACGACGACGCCGACCTGGCGGAGAGCCTGGCAGACATCCTGCTCGACCATGGCTGCGACGTAGGCATTGCCGAACACGGGCAGGAGGCCGTGGAGCGCGTCTGCGCCCAGGACTTCGACGTCATCTTCATGGACGTCCGCATGCCCGTCATGAACGGTGTCGACAGCTTCTTTGCCATTCGATCGATCAGGCCGCAGGTACGCGTCGTCATGATGACCGGCTTCAAGGAGTCGTTCGTCGAACGCGCGATCCAGGCCGGCGCGGAGGGACCGCTCCACAAGCCGTTCAGCGTCGACGACATGCTGGCGCTGATCGAGAGAGGCGACCGCGCCATGACGTCGCCGCAGGCCGGCCACGGCGAGGCCCCCGCTCGGCGGCCGACCCGCCCGCTACTCGTAACGCACGGACCATCCGGCACGATCCACTGAGCCGCCCGCAACCCTGCGGTTCTAGTCAGGCGTTTCCAGCACTGCGCGGACCTTGAGCGCCAGATCCTGCCGCGTGTAGGGCTTGGCGAGGAACTGCACGCGCGAGTCGAGTTCGCTGTCTTCGACCACCGCGTCCTCGGAATGGCCGGACGTGAACAGCAGCTTGACGCGCGGCCGCTGTCGTTTGGCGGCTTCAGCCAACTGCCGGCCGGTCATCCCGCCGGGCATCACCATGTCCGTCATCAGCAAGTCGACCGGCGCATCGCTGCCGAGGATCTTCAGCGCCTGCGGGCCGTCTTCGGCTTCGATCACGCGATAGCCGAGATCGCGCAGCTGCGCCACCACGTAGCTGCGGACATCGGCATGGTCCTCGACGACCAGGATGACCTCGTCGCCGCGCGCGTGGGCGGCCGGGGACGGGCGCGCGACAGCCTCGACGCCAGCGGCGGCGGCGCGCGGCAGATAGAGCCGGACGGTCGTCCCGTGACCGACCTCGCTGTAGATCTTCAGATGGCCGCGCGACTGCTTGGCGAAACCATAGATCACGCTCAACCCGAGCCCGCTGCCCTTGCCGATCTCCTTGGTCGTGAAGAACGGTTCGAGCGCACGCTCCAGCACGTCCGGCGGCATGCCGGTCCCGGTGTCCGTCACCGCCAGCACCACATAGTCGCCGACGGCCACGTCGTTGTTGTGCGCGACATAGACTTCGTCGAGGCGCTTGTTGGCGGTCTCGATCAACAGCCGACCGCCCTCGGGCATGGCATCGCGGGCATTGATCGTAAGGTTGAGGAGCGCGCTCTCGACCTGTCCGCGATCCGCCGACGCCGGCCACAGCCCCGGTTCCAGCTTCATCGCGATGTCGAAGTGCGCTCCCACGGTGCGGCGCAGGAGGTCCTCCATGCCCGTCGTCAGGCGGTTGAGATCGAGCGTTTCCGGCCGCAAGGTCTGCCGGCGGGAAAAGGCCAACAGCCGATGCACCAGGTTGGCGGCTTTCTGCGAGGCTCGTACCGCGGTTTCGACGATCGCGCGAGTCTCGCCCTGAACGTGATCCAATGCCAAGTCGAGGCTGCCGATCACGACCGTCAGCAGATTGTTGAAGTCGTGGGCGACGCCGCCGGTGAGCTGCCCGACCGCCGCCATCTTCTGCGCCTGCTGCAGCTGCGCCTCCGTCTCGTGCTGGGCGGTCATGTCGCGCGCGCCGCCGCGATAGCCCGTGAAGTTTTCGGCGGCATCGAAAATGGGCTTGCCGCTCGTTTCGGCGAATCCCGGTGAGCCGTCCGCGCGCGTGATCTTGTAGACGAATCCGCGGAACGGCTCGTGCCGCTCGAGCAGCGCGAAATGCCTGCGCCACTTCTCCGGCTCCTCCTCGAGATCCATCGCGAGCTCCCAGCGCCGGCGGCCGATCAGGCCAACCGGGTCGAAGCCGAAGTTGGCGACGCGCTCCGAGAGGTAGCTGAATCGGTGATCGGGTCCCGTTTCCCAAAACCAGTCGGAGGCAATCTCCGCATAGTCGCGGAACCGCTGCTCGCTCTTGCGCAATGCCTCTTCCACCTGCCGGCGGGCGGCGATATCCAGCTCGAGATCGGCGTTGACCTTGCGCAGATCGTCATAGGCCCGCTGCAGGCTCGCACACAGGCCATTGAACGACGCCACGACCTGGTCCAATTCATCGGCTGTCGCGGGCGGACGGCGCTGGAGACGCAGCGGCGCCGCGGGCTGGTGGAAGTCATAGCTGCGGACGAACTCGGCGAAGGCGACGAGGTGCCGGGTGACCAGCCGGTGGAAGAAGTAGATGATGAAGAGGGAGACCAGGAAAGTCTTCGCGCCCTGGCTGGCCAGAATGACCAGCGCCTTGTCGACGAGCTGGCGGTACACGTCCGCGAGCGTCGCCTCGACATAGAGGGTTCCGATCTGCCGCGGCGAGCCCTGCGCGACATGGATGATCGGTACTTCCCTCGCCATGACCCACCGCGTTCCCCGTTCGCCGACCGCGACCACCAACGGATTGGCATCCGCGATTTCCCGCACCTCGGCCGCCCGCATGTCCGGCAATCGCAGAATGCCCTCCAATTCGAGCCGCAATTGAGGTTGGTCGAGACGCCAGAGGTTTTCGCCGATGGCGCCGAGATAGCCCTGCTCGATCTCGTTCAGGCGGCGCTCGATCGCACCGACGTCATGCCTGTAGTCCAGGTAAAGTTGCAACAGAGTCAGGACCAGGGTCACCGCCGAGCTGAATAACAGGACCCCGACGAGCAGCCGCAGACCGACGCCGCGCCGAATGCGCGCGACG